>NZ_OY760438.1:600000-856726 GCF_963663625.1 uncultured Ilyobacter sp.
TGGAATGTTTTCCGGAGGATTTATAATGCTGCTGTCTGGATCTACTCCTTCTGAATTATGGCGGATAGAATGGCTTGGAAGATTTTTTCCAATTGCCACTTTAGAGGTTTCTCATTTTATAGGGAGTATTACCGGTTTTTTACTTTTGATACTAGCCACAGGTATAAAACGGAGGCTGAACAGTGCTTATTTTATATCGATATTCCTCTTGATCATGGGTATTATATCTTCTCTTCTCAAAGGACTGGACTACGAAGAAGCCTTCATACTTTTTGTAATACTACTTCTGCTGATTCCTTCGAAAAAACATTTTTACAGAAAAGCTTCGTCATTGATTAGTTATTTGAGTGTAAATGGGATTTTATTAATATTTTTGGCCACAGCATCAGCTATCTGGATAGGGATTTTTTCATATAAGCACGTTGAATATTCTAGAGATCTTTGGTGGCAGTTTGAGATTAAAAAAAATGCTCCTAGATTTTTACGTTCGACTTTAGGAATAGCATTGGCAACAATCTTCTATGCCCTTACTAAGATTATGAAACCTGTAACTGACTATACAATGGAAAATAGCGGAGAGGGAATCGAAGATGCCAGAAAAATACTTATGACATCCCCAAAGACATATTCCAATTTGGTTCTTATGGGAGATAAATCCATTGTATTTGATAAAGACAGAGATTCTTTTATAATGTATGGGGTAAGTGGTAAAAGCATGATAGCCATGGGAGACCCTGTAGGAAACAGTGAAGGTATTTCTGAGTTGATATGGCTTTTTTATGAAATAGCAATGAAAAGTGGTAAAAGAGTCGTCTTTTATGAGGTGGGAACAGAATACCTAAACTATTATCTGGATATAGGATTGAATGTACTAAAAATAGGAGAAGAAGCAGCAGTTAATTTAGTTGAGTTTTCCCTTGTAGGAGGGTCTCGGAAAGGACTAAGGTATACATATAACAAGTTGCAGAAAGATGGGTGCTCTTTTAGGATAATTGAGCATATGGAGATAGAAAGTGTGATGGATGAACTAAAGGAGATTTCTGATGGATGGCTTGATCTGAAAAAAGGTTCTGAAAAAAAATTTTCTCTCGGAAGTTTTGACAAAGATTATATAAAAAATTTCAGAATAGGAGTTATCGAAAAAGAGGGGAAAATAATGGCGTTTTCCAATCTTTGGGAAACCTCGAACAAAAATGAACTTTCTGTAGACCTAATGAGGTACAGGCCGAGCTCTCCAGATTCTGTCATGGAATTTTTATTTATAAACCTTATGCTTTGGGGTAAGGAGAATGATTATAAATGGTTTAATCTTGGAATGGCTCCTTTGTCTGGAATAGAAGGACGTGAACTCTCTACATTCTGGAACCGTTTTGGAAATTTTGTTTTCAATCTCGGTGGACATTTTTATAACTTCAAGGGTCTAAGAAGTTATAAGGATAAATTTTCTCCCTTGTGGCACCCAAAATATATTGTTTTTTCGGGAGACCTGTCACTTTTAAATGTATTAAAGGATGTTTATGTACTGGTTTCAGGGGGTGTGAAAGAGATTATTAAAAAATAGATTATCCCTTTATAGAATTAATTTTAACTTGTAACAGTGCAAACCAAAACACCGGGGTTGTCCGGTGTTTTGGTTTATTTATTGAGATTCTCGTCTAAAAACTCAATGAATCGCTTCCATGATTTTTCATCGGTTTCTTTTCTGTAGCTTGGAGAGTCAAAGACAGTGAAGGCATGAGGAGCTCCGCTGTAGGTTATCATCTCGTGAGAGATACCTTTATCTTCTAATTCAACTGCAAGTTTAGCAAAGTCATCCATAGATATATTTGCATCAGCTGTGCCGTGGAGAACCAGTATTTCTCCTTTAGTTTTTGAATAATCCTGCCCTTCAGGGGTACTTAGTCCACCGTGAAAAGTAACAAATCCTTTTAGATTTATTCCAGATCTTGCAAACTCAAGTGCTGCAGCACCTCCGAAGCAATAACCCATTGCCACGGCATTATGGATGTTTCCACCCTTTAATCTAGCCACTTCTAGAGCGCCTAACATAAGTGAACGCATCTTCTGACGGTCAGCATATAGTTCTCCTGTATGCTGTCGCCTATCTTTCACTTCTGTAGGGCGTATCCCTGCTCCGAAGAGGTCCATGGCGAAGACAGAATAACCTAAATCTGCTAGCATCTCTACACGCCGAATTTCGTAATCTGTGAGTCCGTCCCAGTCGTGGATGATTAATACCAAAGGAGCTTCAGGAGACTTATTTATAGAATAATATCCTTCGTAAACGTTGTTGCCTATCTTATATGATATCATTTTTCCTGAAGCCCCCATAGATGTAACTGCCATTGACATAAAAAAAATTACCATCATAATATATTTTATTTTTTTCATATATCTCCTCCTATTTATAAATATGTGACTGTTCTTGATATAAATTGCCTTTTTGATTTGTATAAATTACTAAGTTTATCATTGGTGCAATATCGCCTATAAGTACTTTATAATCTGTTTTTGAAATTTCCTCTTATGTTTTATACATTAAAAATAGACCAGGCAGTAAAGGACTTATTAATAAGTGGTTTAAAAATAATTATCTCTACCTGGTCACTGATAAAGGAATTTCAAATTATATTGGAAAATACCCATATTGATACTAGAGAATTTTTTTGATAAAATTTTTGGAATAAACTTGTAAAAGGGGAGAGTTTATTATGAATATATTAATTGCAGGCGGGGGAGATGTAGGGGTAAGAATAGCACAAAAACTTATATATGAAGGTTACAACATAACTTTAATAGAAAAAAACGAAAAGCTCATAAGAATGCTTAAAAACAAACTGGATGCAATGATTATCCACGGAGATGCAACAAATGTAGGGACTCTTGTAGAGGCAGATATTCAGAGTGCAGGTCTTTTTATAGTGGTTACAAATTCTGACAGTGATAATCTTGTGGCTTGTACACTGGCCAGAAACTGCGGTAGAAGAGACCTTTCTATAGCTACTAAGCTAGATGACTATACTCAGTTTTTTCTCAAGGGGAAAGTGGCACCAGGGAACTTTGGTCTGAATACAGTTGTTATACCTTCAGAGTTGACCATAAAAAAAATCGTGGAACTAATTCAGAATCCAGATATATTTGAGATAGCCAATTATGCCGGCAACATTGCCCAGATGGTAGGGGTAAAAGTAAGAAAAGAATTTCTATACTCCTCCGTTCCTATTTTTAAAATGGCTCAAATGGACAACATAATGAACAAGATAAGACTGGTGGCAATACAGAGAGAGGGGAATATAATAATACCAAGGGGAAACAGTGAGATATATCCAAATGACAAGTTGTACTTTGTAGGTAGAACAGAGATTGTAAAGGAAGTTGTAAAAAAATATTTTTCTATAAATTTAAAGTTAAACAATGTTATCATAATAGGTGGCAGCAAGAGATCAGTAAGACTTGCAAAAGTGCTTGTAAAATTAAAAAAAAATGTAGTTATCATAGAGCAGGACAGATCCATTTGTGAGGAGATAAGCTCTCATCTAGAGAATGTCATGGTTATAAACGGACTTGCAACAGACAGGTTTTTATTAGATGAGCTGAAAATAGAGAGCTCTTGTGTGGTCAGCATGACATCTGATGATGAATACAATATCCTTGCAGCATTTATGACAAAGAAATACGGAGCTTCAAAGACCATCTGTATGATAAAAAGTACATCAATAGTCAATGTAATAAATAATTTAGCACCTATAGATACTGTATTCTCTCCCCATGCTCTTACGGTGGGAGAGATACTGAAGCGTACTAGAAAAGACGACCTTTTCTCAGTATCTTCCTTCACAGAGATAGATGCTGAAACTGTGGGTATAGACATAAAAGATAAGCTGCCCATCTTGAATACTCCTATAAAAAACATATCCATGCCTGCTAAGACAATTATAGGGGTCATAATAAGAGGAAAGGAGGTCATTATCCCTACAGGCGAGGATGAGATAAAATTGGGGGACAGAATCATAATCTTTCTTCTATCAGATGCCATTTACGAAGTTGAAAAAATATTTTCAAGAAGACATGGTGGCGGCCTATGAACTGGAAACTAATTTTTAAAATTCAGGGTCTTATTTTAGTTGTAGTGGGAGCTATGATGAGCATTCCTCTTATTTTTTCCTTTTATTACAGAAGTTCAGACATACTCTCTCTTTCTTTTTCTATATTTTTGACTATTTTGGTGGGAGTTTTATTTCTCTTTATTTTTAAGTCAAAAAAACGAATAAGGGCCAGAGAGGGCTTTGCCTCTGTATCCCTTGGATGGATTATGGCTTCCTGTTTTGGGGCCCTTCCATTTTATTTGGAGGGAACCATGGGATCCTATATAAACTGTGTTTTCGAATCTATGTCTGGTTTTACAACTACAGGAGCTACAATTTTAAAAGATATAGAGGTACTTCCAAAAGGGGTACTCTTTTGGAGGAGTCTCACACACTGGCTTGGAGGTATGGGAATAATTCTTTTGACTATTGCGGTACTCCCTATGCTAGGCATATCTCCAGGGCAGCTTTACAATGCCGAGGTTCCAGGTCCTATCAAAGGTCGCTTGAGGCCAAAGATCAGGGATACAGCGGTGATATTGTGGCTAATATATCTTTCTATGACGGTTATTGAGACTATCCTCCTGATGTTTGGAGGTATGAATCTGTATGATTCTCTATGCCATACCTTTGGAACCCTTGGGACAGGGGGGTTTTCAACACGAAACAGCTCTGTCGGGGGATTTCATAGTATTTACATAGAGATTGTCATAATAGTTTTTATGTACCTTTCCGGGATAAACTACACTCTACATTTTTATCTTATAAAGGGCAGGTTCAGAAATTTTTTAAAAAACAGTGAGTGGAGATTTTACACATCGATACTCTTTGCTGCAGTAATTATGATATCTCTAAACATATATTTTGCAGGTCCTGTGGAATATCGAGGGGACTACATAAAGTCACTGAGAGACTCTGCTTTTCAGGTTGTATCTATAACCACGACCACGGGATATGTTACTGCTGATTTTAATCTTTGGCCCTCTTTTTCGGGGTTGCTCTTGGTCTTAATGATGTTTTTTGGAGGCTCTGCTGGCTCTACTGGTGGTGGTCTGAAGCAGATAAGGGTTCTGATTATGATAAAGCATATCTATCATGAGGTGGAAAAAATGGCATATCCGAGAGCTGTTTTCTCTCTGAAGGTAGGTGGAGACAGTATAGAGGAAAGAGTGGTAAAAAATGTGGTTGTTTTTTTCATTCTTTTTATGTTCTTTTTTGGAGGGATAACAATATTTTTGGCTCTTATGGGATATGATATAGTGACATGTTTTTCTGCTTCCATCGCCACCCTTGGAAACATAGGGCCTGGTCTTAGCAGGGTTGGCGCCGTTGAGAACTATAGTTTTTTTGATCCCTACAGTAAGGTGGTTCTAATATTTGCAATGCTTTTGGGACGACTGGAGATATTTTCCGTACTGATACTCATGTATTCTTTAACAATAAAAAAAAATAGTCATTTCTGAGGTATTTGGAAGATATGAATAGAAAAATAAAAATGGCAGCTTGAGATATATTCTCACACTGCCATTTTTATTTTTCTGCTGAGATCAAGTAGGGACTGAAGGTCCTCTATACTCTCTCCACATTTTGTTTTTGGATTAATATGGAGTAGTGCCCTACCCCTTCTAAAACTTATTGTAACATTATTTTCACGGGAGTAGTCCTCTAGTATTGGTCTTATTTTCTGGAAATAGATGTCTGCAGGAAGGAGTTTCCCCTCTGGATAGAGACTGACAAACTCTCCCTCTTTACCTGCAGTAAAAAAAAGGTCTATGTCTAGCGGCACCTCAAAAGAAGCACCTATACGGGGGCGGTGTGGTTTTTCGTGGGAATCTTCCTTACCCAATTCTAGGAGCTCGATATATCTGAAAACTGATATCTCATCGTCTTTTACAAGATCCTTAACTTTAATAAAAGATCTCATTTTCCCTTTTCCTTCGATGGCGAGTTTTTTGTTCAGTTTTTTCTCCAAAATTTTGGTTTCTTTATTTTTAAAAACTAGTTTGTTTTTTTTTGCAAACTCTTTTATCAAGCTTTGCTTTTTCAATGTAGACACGGCGTTGTAGCCACCAACTGCCAGAAATGCAGATGCGACTACAGGTAGAATCATTATATTCCAGCTCATAACAAATATGTCCTCCCACAGTGTATTAAGGTAATAGAGTTTTGGCCCGGTAACTAGAAAAATTTTATAAATAAAAAATTGTATTTGAAAGTAAATCTTTAGTCAGTGAATCTTAAGATTTATGTAAAAAACTTAAGTTGTTATCTTTATTCAAATTAAAGTATTGAATTTCTAAGCTCTTTTACTTTCTTTGCCTGTCCAAAGAAAGTAATCAAAGAAAAGACGCCCCTAAAAAGATTCCTAAAATCATTTCTGAACTAACTTTCACTTGAAATATAGTTGGCAAAGCCTCTTTACTTCAAAGAAAGTGGATTTCAGAAAAAGTGATTTCTTAACGGGATTTTTTAAAGGATAAAGCAATCTAAAAATTTAAAAAAATTATTTTCTCTTTGTGAAACTCCTTATTTTTCTCTGTGTCCTCTGTGACCAAAAGGTTTTTTTATTATTCGTGTTAATTTTTTTGTCTTTTATTGATTTTCATTCGTGATGAAATCTTTTGACTCTATATCCTTATAAATTAAGTAATTTAAAAGAATTTCTTTCAAGTAGCAACTTAAGTTAAATATATAGGTGTAGTTATAGTTGGTGTAATTTTTGATCTGATTTTCAGATCTTTTTATTTTATGAAAAGAAGGAGATAACAGTTTCTAGAAGAATTATTATGTAGTAAGTATTTTTAGTTAGTTTAAATTTCCAGCAACTCCTTTTTTATTCATTGTATCCCTTTTATATAAACGGTAGCAATTTATTTATAATAGATATAGAATTCGAAGTCAAGCATAGTGTCTCAATAATATCTAAAAATTATTTTGACTTTTAAAGTGACCGGCAATTTTTTTGACGAATGAAATCATAAAAAAGTTAAAAAAAGGAGGAGTTATGAATATAAAATTTTTTCAGGAATTTTTTCTATGGTGCACTGCCATAAACAGTATAGCCCTTGTCTTTTGGATGCTCATGTTTTCTTTTGGAAGTAGCTGGATCTATAAGTTTCACAGTAAGTGGTTTAAAATTTCCTTAGAGGAGTTTCATTCCATACACTATAAAGGGATGGCTTTTTACAAATTGGGTATTTTCTTGTTTAATCTGGCTCCTTACATAGCTTTGCTTATAATGGGTTCATAGGAGGGAATGTGAAAAAGGTTTTAAGGGAATTCGTGTGGCGTTTTTTTCTACTATTCTTTACCTTTGTGGCTGCAATTTATGCAGAGGAGAAAATAGACCTTGTGAGGGTTGATAAATCCTCTAGAAAGATGTTTCTGATGGCGGGCCCTCAGGTGGTAAAAGTTTATAAGATATATTTAGGGAAGAATCCTGTTGGACATAAAGAAAAATTTGGAGATAATAAAACTCCCGAGGGAGTTTATATCCTTGATTACAAAAATAATAAGAGTATTTATCATAAAAGTATCCATATATCCTATCCAAATGAAAAAGACAGGGTAACTGCAGCTGAAAAAGGTTGGGATCCAGGAGGTGGGATCACAATACACGGACAGATAGATAACAGTCAGAAAGGTGAATACTGGACTGAAGGGTGTATAGGGGTTACAAATGAGGACATGGATGAAATATGGATATTTCTTGACCTTCCGGTGACTATAATAATAGAGCCATGAATAATTAACTCAGTCTTTTCATTTAAAATAATTTTATTCAAATTATATACTTCAATAATATATAAAAGAGGGAAAAAAACAATGTCATTTTAGGAGGCTAAAATCAATATGAGGCGTATCATAGCATTTATTTTTGTTTTTGTTACAATATTCTTGGGTATTTTTTCAAATCCAGTGGAAGAGGTAAAGATTAGGGAAGAGTTCAAAAACTTAGACAGTTGGAAGGCTTATGAATTTCCAAAAATAAAAGAACATTCAGTATACACCATAGTGGAGGGAGAGATATTAAAAACTGAAAGTAATGCTTCTGCATCTGCGATTATTTATAAGGATGAGTTTGATGTCTATAAATATCCTCTTATTCAGTGGAGGTGGAAGGTGGATAATATAATAAAAAAAGGAGATGCCAAGTCAAAGGACGGGGACGATTACCCCATCAGAATATACATCGCATTCAAATATGACCCGGCATATACAGGTCTTGGCAAACGGATAAAATATAACACAGCAAAACTTCTTTACGGAGATTATCCTCCTGACAGTTCATTAAATTATATATGGGCAAATAAAGATTATAAAGAAAATATAATAGCTAACTCATACACTTCTGAAGCACAGATGATTCTTTTGCAAAAAGGCGATGCCAATGTGGGAATTTGGAAAACTGAAACAGTAAATATTATAGAGGACTACAAGAAAGCCTTTGGAAAGCAGCCACCTGCTGTTGCCAGTATAATAATAATGAATGATACGGATAATACAAAGGAGAAAGCCGTATCTTATATAGATTATATAAAAGTATACAGGCTGAAATAATAGGGATAAAAACTCATATTTTTAAAATTATGTAAAACTTTTAAAATTATGTAAAAGGAAAGGTCAGGATTTTTGGTAGTTATATTTACATAAGTTAAAATGGTTTTCTAACTTTTAATCATAACATGGCAGCTAATTAATTTAGACAGGGTATAGGGGGCGGTTTCAATGAGAATAGGGGTCATGAATTGTAAGGGATGCAGATATAGTGAGTACGACTCAGATATTGCTTTTGAAAAAATTAAAAATTATTTTAATAAGGATATTTTTATATCTGAAGAAGATTCAGATATTGCAGACATATGGCTTCTAATATCTAAGTGTTCTAACCCATGTATGGATCATAGTGCCTTAAAAAGCTCTCTAGGGAAATTGTTTATAATGGATGAAAAGGATGCTGATAAAGCCATCTATATGATAGAGAAGTTGAGAAAAAATTTTAATGTTAGTTGAATAATGATATATTGTGAGAGACCTGTGAGTGAAGCTTTTAAAAAGTTTTACTTACAGGTCTTTTCACATAAAGGATAAAACAAAATTTTCTGAGTATATTAGATGTATTTTGATTTTAAGATGAATTAAAGGGACAATAATTTTAAAATTTCTTTATTGAGGGATTCATAGCCTTCATAAGACAGGTGAAGTCCATCTGTATAGAAAGAAGAATTCAAAGAAAATTCTTCATCAAAGAGAGACTTAGAAAAATCAAAAAAACATACTCTGTTTTTCTCTTCTAGTCCCTCTATAAAACTATTTACCTGAGAAATTTTCATATTGATCTCGTCATCTCCTTCTATCGGGAGGACGCCTAGCAACATTATCTCTTCAAAATTTTCTTTCAGGGAAGACACTATTTTTTTATAAAATTCATAAACTTTTTCAATGGGAAATCTCATCAGTATATCGTTGATCCCAGCCATTAGGACAACTTTGTCAGCCTCTATACTTTTTACCTCATCGATTCTCCAAAAAATATCCCTTGTGGTATCTCCGGCCACTCCCATATTTATTATGTTTTTGTCTATCAGTGGATTCCACTCAGTTATGCTATCTCCTAGCATGATAGTTTTTTTCATAATTCCACCTCATCTATCCAGTTTATATCTTTTTTGGTCTCACTGAAAGAGCTTCCATTTAAAAAATCTTGAGGGTTGTACAACTTTCCGCAGATGGCAGGATGATTATGCTTTATGATCTTTCCAGAGACGATAAATTTTTCAAACTTCTGAGCCTTTCCTCCCCACAGAAGATAAGTGAGCGCTGGATTTCGTTCTCCTATAAATCCAAGTAGTTTTTCTGTAAAAAACTTCCATAGATTTATATGTGCTCCTGCTTTTCCTGTCTTTGTGGTAAGTGCAGTATTTAGAAATATTACTCCCTCGTTAGCCCATTTTTTGAATATTTTATCTGGTGGCAGGAGTCTAAAGTCTCCTTTGTTGATCTTTTCTCTCAGTTCTTCCATGCTCAATATATCGCCGTAATAACTTTTGTACAAGAGTTTCAGCATGTTTTTAAGGGATGTATTGACCCTTGTGTCTCCCCAAGAATCAAAGGGAACTTCAAATGATAAACCGGTGGCTATACCTTTTTGTGGGTAGGGATCCATTCCTAGAAGAAGAACCTTAGCATTGTTCAGGTCGTATCTGAACACTTTGAAAATATCCTCTTTTCTAGGGGTGTAATCCTTCCCTATAGTATTAAAAATTTCCTCTATGAACTCTACTGTTCTGCCATCAAAAAACTCATAATAAGAGGGGTGTATTTTATTTTCAGATAAAAAAAATTCTCTTTTCAAATTGAGCCTCCCTGTGGACAACATATTATTCCCTGAGTATGGAAATATTATCTGTATTTGTGATTTAGAGCTTTTATCATAGCAAAAGTTTCCAAATCAATCTCACCGCTGATATTTTTTGGTCTGAAATGCAGCTGGAAAGCTTTCAGAATTTTTTTATCTTTTTCACTCCATTCACCAGAGACCTCCATATCATAGCCATATCTTTTGAACTCGGACTGGATATTCTCTGTAGAGTATATTCCAAAGATGGCAGAATCATAATAAAAATTAAAGTCTATAGAATCGTACCAAGCCCCTATACCAAATTCACGGTGCAGTCTTTCCCAGGGGAACAACGGACCCGGATCTATCTTTCGACCGGGAGATATATCAGAATGACCCAGGATATTTTTAGGTTCTATTTTATACTTTTTAGATAATTTTTTTATTAAATATGCTGTTTTTCTTATCTGAGATTCATGGAATGGGTGGAGCTTTAATCCGCCCTCTGTTTCTGAAACTCCTAGATTTACAATCTCTATTCCTATAGAGGTGTCATTCAGGTTGCTCCTTCCTTGGAAACTGCTAATTCCAGCATGCCAAGCTCTTTCGTTTTCAGGAACAAGCTGAAATATCGGATCCCATTTATGGGTTGTTATGAGATAATGAGAGCTTACGTTTCCCTTTGTCAGAGTATCAATAGAAATCTTGTCATCGCAGGCAGTGTAGTGCAGGATTATAAATTTTACTCTTTGATTTTTACCCTTAGCAGTGTATGTTACATTGTCCACTTCATAATTAACCATACTACAGCCTGTCAAGATTATGGATATAACAACTATTATCAACTGCATCTCTTTCACCTCATTTATAATGAAACCTTTAGTTGATTATATCATGTAAAGGCCAGTTGAGTTAAGGTGTTAGAGAAATTTAATTGTTTTTACAGAGATAAAAGTGGCATGAATCTTATTTAAGATTTTAAGATTTTAAGATTTTTCATACTTATATCAAGTGCTTTTACAGAGTGAGTCAGTTTTCCCATAGAGATATAATCTATTTTTAATCCTTTTAGTCTTTGGAACCTCTCTATGTCGATATTTCCAGATACTTCTATAATGGCTCTGCCGTTAATATAATCTACACACTCTTTAAGAAGCTCATCCTCCATGTTGTCTAGCATAATAATATCTGCGCCTGCTTCAAGGCCCTCCTTAACATGTTCCAAATTCTCTGCTTCTACCTCTATTTTTTTTATAAAAGGATGTTTTTTTCTTATACTCTCTACAGCTTTTTTTATGCTTCCAGCGGCCAGAATGTGGTTATCCTTTATCATGGCCATATCTGAGAGATCAAAACGATGGTTGAATCCTCCACCAGTGAGGACCGAATATTTTTCCAGATATCTTAGTCCAGGCGTGGTTTTCCTGGTATCCATTACTTTTATTCCATGTTCTTTAAGTATTTCAGAAGCTTTATATGCCTCAGTGGCTATTCCGGACATTCTCTGCAGAAGATTCAGTGCGACCCTTTCCCCAGATAAGAGTACTCTAGTGCTTCCCCTAAGCTGTGCTATGAGCTCTCCTTTATTGACAATCTCTCCCTCTTTCTTTAAAAACTTTATCTCCACGTCACCCAAAATTTGAAAAACCCTTGAAAAAACCTTTAATCCGCAGATTTTGCCATCTTCTTTTACTATCACTTCCACCTCGGCCTGGCTTTCTTCAGAGGTGATGCTATTTGTGGTTATATCATCATAGGCCCTGTCCTCTAAGAGGGCTTTTTTTATTAGACTATCAATAAGGACGTAATTCATTTTTAAGATCTCCCCTATGTTCTATTATAATTTTTCTTGCAGTTTCTTCAGGACACCACGTATATTCAGAGGCTGGTTTTTCCATTAGACTAATATTATTGATATGAATATTGATATCTGAGGCAGCTTTTCTCCCAAAGACTAATCCTTCCAGAAGAGAGTTGCTGGCCAAACGGTTTTTTCCGTGAAGGCCTGTACATGCAGCTTCTCCTACTACATACAGATGCTGGCAGCTTGATCTTCCTGAGAGATCTGTTTTTATTCCCCCCATGAAATAGTGCTGTGCTGGGCTTATAGGCAGAAGATCCGAGGTTATATCATATCCTCTTTCAAAGCACTCCCTGTATATACCTTCAAATCTCTTTTTGATATATAGAGCATCTAGAACAGTGGCATCTAAATATACATGATCCTTGCTGCTGTTTTTCCTTTCTATAATTGCTTCTACTACTTTATCCCTGGGGAGTAGCTCGTCTACAAATCTTTTTCCGCTGGCGTCTCTTATGACAGCACCTTCTCCCCTCAGGGCTTCAGAAAGTAAAAACAGCCTGTTTTTACTGGGGTTATCTAAGGCCGTAGGATGTAGCTGGATACACTCAATATCTTTTGTTTCCAGATTGTGTCTTTTGGCAAGGGCCAAAGCCACCCCCTTTATATTTTCACGATTTGTGGAATTTTTAAACAGCCCCCCTATACCCCCTGTGGCCAATACCACAACTTTTGAATCAACTGAAAACTTTCCATTTTTGCCTTTAAAAATTCCACCGTGGACAGAATTTCCAGATATCTTGAGGTCTAAAAGTTCACTATCTTCGATAATAGTTATATTTTTTCTTTTTTCAATGTTTTCAATTAGAGTTTCCATGATCATTTTCCCGGTTTCAGATCCATGAAAAAGTATTCTTTCTTTGCTGTGGGCGGCCTCCTTTGTAAATTTTAGATTTCCTCTTTCATCCTTTTGGAACTCAGCTCCCATCTCAATCAAACTTTTGATATTTTTCCAAGACTCTTTGGCGACCAACTCCAGAGTTTCACGATTATTTTTATGATGCCCGGCAGTAAGTGTGTCTTCTATAAATGATGGTTCGTCACCGGGCATTACGGTGGTTATTCCACCCTGAGCCAGGTAGGAGTTGCAGTCTCGTATTTTAGAATTTGTAATGACAATTATGTTCAAGTCTTCTTTTAATTGTAGGGATGTATAGAGCCCCCCTATACCAGTACCTACTATCAATACATCTGCCTTCAAGTTACTCACCTCTCGGTCTTGAAAATAAAAGCATGTTATTAAGTGCCTTTGCGGCCTCATTTACTGTTTTATCATCTAATACAATCTCTCCAGTCATTGTTTCTAGAGACTCTAAAATTGTCTCAGGAAATATCTTTTTCATAGCCATGCAAAGCATTGGAAGAAAAAAGAATTCTTTCTCGGGATTGTCTTTTCTTAGTTGATGATAGATACCCTTTTCAGTTACCACCAGAAACCTTTTGTTACTGCTTTTTTTAATATAAGAGAGTATTCCGCTGGTACTTCCTACATAATGAGCCATGTTCCTAACATCTTTTCTACATTCTGGATGGGCTGTTATGATGAGGTCTCTTCCGTTTTCAATTAGAGCTTTTTCTAGATCTGATATTTTTACTGCATCGTGGATATTACAGCATCCATCCCAGGGGATTATTTTTTTGTGAGGAACTTGTTCCTGGACATAACTAGCCAGATTTTTATCAGGGACAAACAATATATTCTCTGCATCCAGGTTATTTATTATATTTTCTACACTAGATGACGTACAGCATACGTCAGAGACGGTCTTTACAGCACTAGAAGAGTTTACATATGTCACTACTTTTACATCAGGATGCTTGTCCTTGTATTGCAGTATCTCTTCAGGAGTTGCCATATATTCCATGCAGCATGGAGCTTCTGTGTAACATGGAAACAGCACGGTTTTTTCCGGTGAAAGAATTTTTGCACTTTCAGCCATGAAACGGACTCCACAAAACACAATTACATCTGCATCTGATTCTTTTCCCACCTGAGCCAGATAAAAAGAGTCCCCTACATAATCGGCGATATCCTGTACATCCCCTCTTTGATAATAGTGTGCAAGAATGATCACATTTTTATCTTTTTTCAATTTTTTTATCTTTTCTATCATATCCAAAACTCGTTTCCCCCTTTGAAATTATTGACCTTTGTGGAAGATATTAACATTTGGTAAAATATAATTCAACATTAAATATTTATTTCACAATAAAAAATTACAGAGTTTATGAAAAGAATAGAAGTTCTAAATTTTTTTTGAAAATAAATTTTATGATGAACCAAACTTTCACTAAGTTAGAGGTTGATTTACAGAAAAAAGCATAAAAATTATTTTCATCATTTCAAAATCTTTTAAAATTAGGCTTTAAAAATGAATTTTTATTCATCAATAGATTGAAATTTGCTGTTGGAATTTAGGTTAAAAAAAACCACACATTATAAAGTGAAAAAAATAACTTTATTAACTGTATCAAGTATATATATTAATGTTATAAACATTAATAATTTAGGTTCTTAATGAAAAATCTTTTAAATAATCATTTTCACTCTTAAATAGTATTTAAAATTCAGAAAAAAAACTTAAAGTTCTATAAAAAAACTATTTCATATAAAAAATTCCTTGCAGTTCATGACGTTATTTTGCATTTCATGTTCATTTAAAATCCTTTTGGGTCATATTCGTTTATTCTGTACTTATAATAGGGGTATAATTCCAATATAAGAAATATTAAAAATAAATTTAATAAAATGGAGGTAAAAAAATGATAACTTTTTTAATTGCCCTGGCAACTCTGATTGGTGGTTATTTTATCTATGGAAAGGTAGTTGAAAATGCTTTCGGAATTGACGAAAATAATGCTACTCCTGCGACGAAACTAGCCGATGGTGTTGACTATGTTGAGCTTGACTGGAAAAAAGCTTTCCTTATACAGTTTCTAAATATCGCTGGATTAGGACCTATATTTGGTGCGGTGGCAGGAGCTCTTTGGGGACCAGCTGCATTTCTCTGGATTGTATTTGGATGTATTTTTGCAGGGTCGGTGCATGACTATCTAGCTGGGATGCTTTCTCTTAGACATGACGGAGCTACGATAGCTGAGATAGTAGGTAAGTATCTTGGTACTAGTGCAAAAAATGTAATGAGAGTATTCTCTGTTGTTTTACTTATATTGGTGGGAGTGGTTTTTGTAGTAGGGCCTGCAGGAATATTGACAAGCATTGTACCTGGAGTGGGTAAAATGACTTGGGTTGCACTCATTATAATTTACTATATAATCGCAACTATACTTCCAGTTGATAAATTAATCGGTAAGATTTATCCAATATTTGGTGCCTCTCTTATTATTATGGGATTAGGTATAGCCATTGGATTATTTGTAAAAGGGTATCAAATTCCTGAATTAACACTACAAAATTTAAATCCAAAAGGAACACCTTTTTACCCGTTTTTATTCATAACAATTGCATGTGGAGCTATATCTGGGTTCCATGCTACACAGTCTCCATTGATGGCTAGATGTATAAAAAATGAAAAAGAAGGTAAAAGAGTATTCTTTGGTTCTATGATAGCTGAAGGTATCATAGCTCTTATTTGGGCAGCAGCTGCCATGACTTTCTTCGGAGGAACTGAGGGGCTTGCAGGAGCAGGATCAGCAGGAGTGGTTGTGAATACGATATCTAACTCTATGCTTGGAAAAGTCGGTGGAGCCTTAGCACTTTTAGGAGTAGTAGCTTGCCCGATAACATCTGGAGATACAGCATTCAGAAGTGCTAGACTTGCAATAGCAGATGCTACAAACTTCAAACAGGGGCCTATAAAAAATAGATTCCTTATAGCTATTCCTTTATTTGCAGTTGGAATTGCACTTTGCTTCATGGATTTTGGAATTATCTGGAGATACTTTGCATGGTCAAATCAGACACTTGCAACTATAGTTTTATGGGCCGGGGCTGTTTATTTAGCACAGAGAGGAAAGAACTTCTGGATAGCGGCAGTGCCTGGTACATTTATGACTGCAGTTGTTACAACATATATAATAATTGCACCTGAAGGTTTAAAATTACCTACTACAATTGGGTATCCAGTAGGGATAGGATTTGCAGTGGCTTCACTAGCTCTTTTCCTAAAAAATAGAAAAGTTCAGCCAGTTGGAGAAGTCGCTTAATTATGCTTTATTTATAGTTTCTAATGGGACTTCACATAAACCCTTAGAAAATCTTATTTTCAACTAAAATGAAGAAGGGACACTTTCTGTGTCCCTTCTTCATTTTTTTGATTTTTTTAGAAAGATTTAACAATTCATTAAATTTATCGTTAAAATAAAAAAAGATGATTTTTTGAAGGAACTAGACATAATTTTCAAATATAGTTTCTACGGTCTTACTAATGAAAGGGGATGAAAGAATGGGAAAAGGATCTAAGAAGAAGATTAAAAAGGTTGGAGTGCCACCGGGAACCCTTCTTTATACCGGGGATAAAACTGTTGAAAAAATTAATATAGAATACTTTGTTTACGATGAAAAAGAATGCCAGGTTTTAAACTACAATACTTCAGACATTAATAAGCTAAATGCAGTAGATAATAAAGTAGTTTGGATAAATATTTTTGGATTGACAGACGTAGGGTTTATAGAAAAAATTGGAGAAAAATTTAAGATCCATTCACTTATTTTGGAAGATATTCTTCATACTTCCCAAAGGCCCAAGATGGAAGAAGGGGAAGATTATCTTTTCATGGTTTTGAAAATGATAGGAGCTCCAAATGGCGGCAAAAGAATAGAGGAGGAGCAGGTGAGTCTTATTCTGAAGGAGGGGCTTGTTATCTCATTTCAAGAGCATATAGGAGATGTCTTTGATATAATAAGAGACAGGATCTTGAGTTCTAAGGGTAAGCTCAGAAAAAAGGGGACAGATTACCTTTTCTACTCTTTACTGGACACGATGGTAGATAATTATTTCTTGATTTTAGAGGAATATGATAACAGACTCGAAGAGCTAAATACTGATGTCCTTGAGAGGCCAAAACCTGATCTATTAGATAATCTACAAAAGATAAGGAATGGTCTGAATAGCATGAAAAGAGACCTGTGGCCTTTGAGAGACGCCGTGGGTAAACTTGAAAAATATGAATCTGCAATGATTAGTAACAATACAAAGCTTTATATCCGAGATCTTTATGACCATACACTCCAGATAATAGATTTGATGGAGGGACTGAGGGATTCTCTAGGGAATATTTTTGAGCTCTACATGACAAGTATAAGCAACAAGATGAATGAAATTATGAAAACCCTCACTATCATTGCTACCATTTTTATACCTCTTACTTTTATTGCGGGCATTTACGGTATGAATTTTGAGTATATGCCTGAACTTAAGTTTAAAATGGGATATCCTATTTTGATAATTTTTATGGTCTTTATTTTTGTCGGTCTCATTGCTTTTTTTAGAAAGAAAAAATGGCTTTAAATATGAAAAACAGATACCACAAGATCCTGTCATTATAGCCTTGTGGCATCTGTTTTATGGGAAGTCTGTATAGACCGATTGAAAATTTTAACAAGTAGAGTGAAAAAGCCCCCCTATACGAAAGTTTTCATTGACTAACTCATTATAAACTTCCACGGCCCTCTTTGTATCCAAGATATGGTACTGGATTTTATTCTTTTCCAAGAGCCTTATGGTAGAATCCATCACCCCTAAGCCCGAATAAACACCTCTAGACAGAACAATAACTTCGCACTCCTTCTCAATGAGCTCCATTATATCCTCCGGCTGTATCCCTGGAGAGTGTTCTGTACCTGTTTCAGACCAATCCCATGACCTTGCACCGCCTGGATAAAGCTTGAAATCCTTTCCCACTCCGTATCCCTCTACTTCCATAGATCCCCATGAAAAGCTTAGTATTTTAGGTGAGATAAAATGCAGGTTATTTTTCATAATTTTACTCCTTTATAAATTTTCATATTAGAGGTCTGGAGAAAACATCCATTTTATATGCCATCTGTCATCTGATCTTTCTAAACACACTACTCCTCCAGTTTTTATCTTTAACAAAGCTCCGTTCTCATCTCCGGTGAGAATGAAAGAAGCAAGTCTCTCCATAAATGGCAGGTGCCCCACGTACATTATGTTATCCTCACTTTCAAATTTTTTCCAAAAATCTTTTATATCGTCATTGGGGTCTAAGCCTTTTGATTTTGATATTTTACCATCACAGATTTTTTTAGAAAATATTTCTGCAGACTCTTCAGCTCTTTTCTTGCCGCTATGTATCACTTTATCTACTTTTAAGCCCATAGTTTCCAGTAAAAGTGACATCTTTTCCACCTCAGATATTCCTTCTAAAGAAAGAGGCCTTTTGAGGTTTTTTTCTGCCGAGACTGCGTCTCCATGTCTTGCTAAATATATGGCCATTGTCTTCTCCTTTCATTATATTTTTTATTCTGACTCGCTTTAGATATTTTTAAATATTTTTCTGAAGAATGTCAGCATAGCAATTGACGTCAATCCTCCAGCGCTGTCTATCATTACATCCAAGAATTCAGAACTTCTGCCTGGAATAAAAGCCTGGTGAAGTTCGTCTGAGCAGGCGTAGAGGAAAATAATAATAAAAACCATAAACTTGTTGCGTTGACTTTGGGAATTGTCATCAAAGGAGAGCTGGAGTGAGCATCCTAAGAGAAAATATAATGTGAAATGAGCAAACTTTCTAATTATATGTGAAAGTGATTCTTCTAGAAAGTCTGAAAAAATTTTTTGTACGAGTTCTAGTATCAGGCCGGAACGTCTAGAGGATATGCCTGCATTTTCGCTAGAAAGCTTAAAAATAAGAACCATAATTAAAATAGATATGAACACAAAAAAATATTTTTTCAAGGCTATCACCTGCAGGAAGGAGAATTTTTTGATGTTTAATTTATCCTAATAAGTAACTACATCTTTTTTTAGAAAAACCCTTTAAATATTTTTTTATAATTTTAATGCTCATCACCATATATTCAGCTTAAATTTATCTTCAGTATTTAAAAAATCAGATTTCTTTTAAATTCTTGTCTAGAGGTCTAAAAAAAAATTAAATTTACAGATTTACTACAGTATGTAAATATCCTTTATACCCAGAAATGATATAAATTAGATAAAATAAAATAAGGGGGTAACTTGTATGAAAATTTTGTCTTTTGATCTTGATGGTACTCTTTTGACAGATGATAAAAAAATATCCGAAAGAACCTTAAAGGCGCTTTTGCGATGTAAGGAAGACGGGAAAGTAATTGCTTTCAACAGCGGACGTCCTACTCAGTTTATATATAGTGTTCTGCCAAAGGCTTTTCATGAGGACATTGTGATCTCTTCAAACGGGGCTTTGGTATATAAAAACAAAAAACTTATCCACGAAAATCCAATAGACAAGAGTACAGTATGGGATATAATACAGATGGTGGAAACTGTTTTTAAAGATATATTTTTTGTAGTAGAGCAAGATGATAGAAGCCTTACAAAATGTCAAGATAGAGAGTATAATGAGCAGATGTTCTGTCAATATCATGATTTCACTGAGGAGAGTATAACAGATTCTCCAAAAATACTTTTGAAGACTGGTGATTTAGACTACTTTGATCTAAATATTTTAAATATGCTTATTCCTGAATCATGTAGATTGATATTTACAGACAACATGGAATTTGCTCAGGTTGTACACGCAGATACCGATAAGCTTTACGGAGTAAAAAAAATATTAGAAATAGAAAAAATAGATCTTGAAGAATTGGTAGCTTTCGGAGATGACCTCAATGACTTGGAGATACTGAGTTGGGCAGGATATAGCGTAGCTATGGGAAATGCTGTGGAAGAGATAAAAAATGTATCAAAATATATTGCAGACACAAATGAAAGAGATGGAGTAGCAAAATTTATAGAGGAATATGTACTCAAAAAGATAGAAGCGGCCTAAGTCTTCTATCTCTGAATTTTGTGGGTAAAATTATTTTGCCCAACCATGGTAATACCATCTGCCTTTTGTTTTTATGAACTGGCTTCTCTCATGGTGAACTTGATTTTTTTCTTCAACAGTATAATATACTTTAAATTCTACAATACCTTTTTTGTCCCTAACCTTTCCTGACTTTATATTAACTATCTCAAGTCCTTGCCATTTAGATGATTCTGACCAGGCGAGCACTGTATCTCTACTAATGTCTGATACAGTTTCCGGGTCGTGGGTTTCTAGGATATAATCGATATCGCCAATGGTGTAAGCCGTATATCTAGATCTCATTAGGAGCTCAGCCGTAGGCGGCAGGAGAGTTCCTTTTATATATTTTTTGCAGCATTCTTCATATTTTTTACCGCTTTTACAGGGACACACTGTCATATTTAGAATCCTTTCTTTGATTTCTTTTATTTTATTATATCACGGAAATTAATTCAATATTATAAAACTTTTCTTAATTACCTTTATTTCAATCTTTGCAGGTGTTATAATTAAGTATATATCACTTTGAAATGAGGTTATATTTATGAAGATTGTAAATAAATTTTCAAGAGAAGAGGAGATCGTAAATGCAATATCTCATGGTCTAGGGATACCTCTTTCCATAACAGCTTTAGTATTTCTATCTTTGAAGGGAGTGAGTGCTGACACTGGCCTCAGTGCAGCTGGATTTATAATCTTTGGTATTTCACTCTTTATTATGTACACAATGTCTACCTTGTACCACTCTTTGAAGCCAGGTAAGGCAAAAAGAGTTTTTGAGCGTCTCGATCACTGTTCTATATATATTTTGATAGCTGGAACTTATACTCCATTTTGTTTTACTCTCTTAAAGGGGAAGGAGGGGTGGATTCTTTTTGGAATTCAGTGGGGACTGGCTCTTGTAGGGATTGTATTCAAATCCATTTGGATAGACCGATGGGTAGCTATGGCTACTGTTGTGTATGCTGTTATGGGGTGGTCTATAATATTTGTAATTAAGGTACTTCTTGCCTCTATAGCTCACGCAGGCTTTATACTTCTCCTTACAGGGGGAATTCTCTATACCTTAGGCATAATATTTTTTGCTCTCCCATTATTTAAATATCACCATGGTGTATGGCATTTCTTTGTACTAGGAGGGAGTATAACACATTTTTTCTGTATATATTTTTATCTGTGATGAGGTTATTATTCCGTGATTTATTTTCAAGTGTATTTAATAAAATAAAAAAGAGCCGTTTTACGGCTCTATGTTAAAGGTACTCTTTTAGAATCTATTATTTTGTGCTTTTCATTTACCAGGATATCTTTCAGTTTACTTTTAGACTCGCTGATAGCATTATAAAGGTCTTTGTCTTTAGTTTTGACTATGTAGCTGTGGTTTTTTACCTTCGCAATAGCTTCAGCTTCAAACTCATTATGCATATGCCCAGAAAGAACCACTTCGACCTCATCTATGTGGTCAAAATATTTTTCCAGTTTCTGAACCTTTTCCTCAGTAAAATTTTTGATAGCATCTGTTACTTCCAGGTGTCTTCCTCTTATGTTAATCTTCATAAAATCACTTCCCTTCTGTAGTAAAAAATTTCTTGTATTAATATTTTACCCCCTAAAATCTAAAAAAGCAATAACTATGAGGGGAAATAGACCCACAAGGAGACATTGCAGAGAAGGTGTTAATTTGATTTTCCTCTGATGCTTCCTACCAATTGCAGTTTTTTCGTGATTGGTATAGCTATCTTGAATGTTGTCCATTCCTTATACTCACTTTCTACCTCTATTTCGCCTTCCATCATGTCTACTATCTCTTTTACGATTGTAAGCCCCAGTCCAAAACCTTTTTTCTCTATATTTTCATTTAGGTCCAGCTGATGGTATCTCTCAAAGATAGAATTTATTTTGTCTTCGGGAATCCCCATACCTGTATCTGTTATGGTTATAAAGAGCTTATCATCATAACTGTCAAACTTTACTTCTACTTTCCCAGATTTGGTAAACTTAAAGGAGTTATTTACAAGATTTAGAATAACCTCTGTCAGTCTGACTTCATCACCCATAAAATATTTCGGCACATTTTCTGTTACATTCATGATAAAAAAAACACTTCTTCCTTTATTCAGCCCATTGCATATTCTTTCTATGTTGTTTATCATGTTTCTAAGGTTGATCCTTATATATTTGAGTTCTACCTTCCCAGCCTCTAGTTTGGAAAGGTCAAGGATGTTGTCTATGAAAGTAACAAGGGTGTCTCCTGCCACTTGGATATTTTCCAGTAGCTGTCGTTTTTTCTGATCATTTTCTCTTTTCAGCAGGAGTTTTGTGAATCCCATGACTGCAGTCAATGGAGTTTTCAGCTCATGGCTGACATTTGCCAAAAAGGCAGTTTTTATATTTAAGGCATTTTCCAGTTCTCTTTTTGTTTCCAAAAGTTTTATTTCCGCCTTTTTTCTTTTCCCAATTTCATTTCTTAAAATCATAAGATAGGGCACTAGAACCAGTAAAACAATTCCAAAGATTATCATCCATTGTCTGTAAGGTGTTTCCTTAGGGTCTTCCTGAGATCTGAATCCCCATTTTGAAAATATTTCCTCAGTGTCTGTAAACTTTAAAATTTTATCCATGATATTTCTTAAAATTATATCCTCTTTAAATGTAGCAAATGAAAGAGAAAAATCTTTGTCTAATATTCCGTAGAGTTTTAGGTTGCTCATCCCTTTTTTGTTTCTAGAGTTACTCATTAAATTGTAATCATAGAGAAAATAATCTATTTTTCTAGATTTTAGCATTTTATATAATTCATCAAGATTTTCTGCAGATTCTATTTTAAAATCTGTATCTACGCCCAGTGTTGGAAGAAATGATTTTTGGTGTATAACACCTATTTTTTTCTCTGATAATTCATCCAAGTCCCTGAAGAAATTATCTCCAGCTTGTTCTAAGCCAAAAATACCAAGAGTATAATAATAATATGGGCTAGTCAAAACAAGTTTTTCGTGCATTAATTCTCTTGAAGCTACCACAAAAAGATCAATATTCAACTCTTTTCCGTACTCTTCCAAAGATTTGTGTTTATCTATAAACTGTGGAACAATAGATATGTTTATACCGGCACCATATTTAAACATATTTATATATTCTAGTACCGCACCGTTCAATTTTTTAGAAGAATCAAAATACATAATGGGAGCGAAGCCTTTAAAAAAGCCTCCAATCTTGATACTGCTCTTTTCCATGAGGTATCTTTTTTCCTCTGGAGATATTGCAATAAGGTTCCATAGAAGTTTAGAGGAACTCTTTTCACTGTCTTCTTTTTTTTCCAGATGATTATAGGTCTTTATAAAAGCATTGGTTATTCTCTTTAAATTTCCGTTCCCAGATTTCACGCTAAATTTTTTTTCCAGATATGAATTTTTGTCTAGACTGACTCTTTCGAATATTTTTTGCTCAGGGAGTCTCATATACATGTCATCCCTTAAGGAAAAAAATAGATCGATTTTTTTCTCTCTGAGAAGAAAAAATCCGTCCTCTATATTTTCTACTGAAACAAACTCTATATGGTTTGCAATCTTTTGAAGTCTGCTCACCGGGGAGCAGTCATTTTGGAGCACTCCGATCCTTTTATTTTTTAAAAGTTCCCCTTCTTCCTCCTTACCATCCTTTAACTTGTAGAAAGTGTATTGTAGGGCACTTATAGACGGAGTCTCTGAATATATGTTTGTGGGCTGTGGCTGATCAATTATTATATCTATATCCTTCGTATTTTTTATTTTATCAAGATTTCCTCTGATTACAACTGTTTTCATACCTGTTTTTCTGCTAAAAGTTTTTATTATCTCCTCATTGTATACATCACTATAGCTTTTCCCGCTTGAACTTCTCTGGATATATGCAAATTTTACAGTTTCTTTTTTTTGCATATATGCTATATCTTCCGGGTTTAGGGAATCCTCTAAAAGGGAGAAAGTTTTTAAAAAAACTCCAATGAATAAAAATATAATTATTATGCTGAAGTCTATTTTTTTCAAATTGTTCCTCCCAATTTTAATGTGATATTGTTTGTATGATATTATTACATTTTCTTCTGTTTTACAACTATTAGGGATAAAATAAAATTTTATTGGATGACTTTATGTTAAATTTCATTTTTATGTACCATCTTTTAATAATCTGATAATTTTGATATAATATATAGTGAATTTTATAAAAAATAAAAATTACAAGAATAATTGAACTTGTATTGATTGTCAATTATATAGGAGGATGCTTTGTTAAAACATGAAAAAGAAGTAATAATTGATTTTCTAAATAAACCTGGAATGAAGATAATTCAAAGAGCAGACTATTTTAATTTTTCATTGGACTCGGTGCTGGTTTCTGAATTTCTGACAATAAACCGTGGAGTTAATAAAATACTTGATCTGGGAACTGGGAACGGATCCATACCAATGCTGATCTCTAGTCGGTCAAAGGCTCATATAATAGGAGTCGAGATACAGGAGGTATCTGCAGACCTTGCCAAAAGAAACATTGAATTGAATAAGCTTGAAAATCAGGTGGATATTGTACAGGATGACTTGAAAAACTGGAAAGAGCATTTCAGAGTAGGGAGTCAGGATGCGGTGATAAGTAATCCTCCTTTTTTTAAGTTCAATGGGAATAAAGAACTTTTAAATAATCTAGATCAGCTTACCTATGCTAGGCATGAGATAACAGCCAATTTAGAAGACATTATCTCTACTGCATCTGGGCTCTTAAAAGACAGAGGATATTTTGCCCTGGTTCACAGACCAGATAGGATGATTGAAATACTAGATCTTATGAGAAAGTATGAGATCTCACCCAAAAGACTCCAGTTTTGTCACTCGAAGCTTGGAAAACCTGCAAAAACAATCTTGCTCGAGGGGATCAAATACGGAAAAGAGGGAATATCTATTCTTCCGCCTCTATACACCCATACAGAAGATGGTTCTTATTCTCCTGAGGTTTTGGAGATGTTTAAATAAATTTTATTTAAAAAAATTGGTTGGTTTAAATTCAGCAAGTGTTCTAAATATTTTAAGAAGAGTTTAAGGCTATCTATTACCTACTAGCTTATTTTCAAAAGATAGAGATGTGTCGTAATCTGAAAATATTTTTTTCTCTCCGACTATGTCAAAAATCCCAGATTTTTTAATGGGTTTATAACCACATTTTTAAATCCCGAGAGGATTAAAGTGATTTTCTTATGGTGGTATTTTCTTACAACATGTTTTAGGGTACTAAAACATGTAGCATCTATAACGCTGACATCGTTCATTTTTAGAATAAGAACCTCAGGTGTGTAGTTTATATCAAAAAGACTCTCGATAGATTTATCTGTAGCTCGGAAAAAGGCTCCCCCTGTGACATCTGCCATTCTTTTAATAAAGAGAAAGGCAGAAAGAACCATTCCTATCTCTATTGCCACAGTTAAGTCGATAAATACAGTCAGAAGAAAGGTTGGGAGGAGGACTGACACATCACTTTTTGGACTTTTAAATAGCTTGATAAAATAAGTGAGCTCACTCATATTATATGATACAACGATCAAAATGGCTGCAAGAGTAGCCATGGGTATTGCGACAGAAAGTTTACCAAAAAACAGTATGATTAGCATTAGGGTTATTGCTTGGATTATTCCAGATATTGGAGTTCTTCCCCAGTTTTTGATATTTGTAGCATTTCTAGCTATTGCTTCAGTTGCGGGTATTCCACCGAATACTGGGGACATTACATTTGCTATTTCTTGACCAATAAGTTCCGTACTCCCTAAAAATCTAGGAAAGGACCACCACTAAAAATTACACTCTTGTGGAAAATTTTCTGAAATTAAAATATTATTAATTTTTGTCAATATTATTCTAAAGATAAAAAACAGACCAGATCTTTTAAGATCTGGTCTGTTTTTTAAATGAGGGAGAAAATTATGAAGAGGAGAATTGCCAAATACAAGTTCTCGCTTTAACACTTCATAACATTTAGTCGTTTGAAAACTATAAAAAGTTTAAAAAAAAATCAATTTAATATAAAAATAACATTAAGTCCTATAATTTTAAAATATTATTTATATTTTAAAAACAAAAAAATAAATAATAAATATAATACTAAGACAGAAAGAACTTGAGTATTTATATAGTGAATTTTTTATGTTAAATATCTGCAAATATTAAATAGTTGTTGAAAAATAATACAAAAAGAATTATAATGGACAAGAAATATAATATATAGAAACGATTAGGGTTTCGGAAGAATTCCGAATTAAAAGGGAAGAGGAGTGAAAATCTCTCGCGGTCCCGCCACTGTAAAGCTGACTGAGGTATGTTTGCCACTGGAAATTATTTTCTGGGAAGGGTGTACCTGATAGGAAGAAGCTAAGCCAGGAGACCTGCCTTGATCTTAGAAATGTACTAACCTGCGAGGACAGGAAGGCATAGCTTGATTATCGGCAGTGGTATATTCTGACCAAATCGAGATATTCCTAACCTTCCTAGCACTGGGAAGGTTTTTTTATTGGAGGTTATTTTATGAAGAGATTACTGATAGCAGGGACAAACTCAGGGGTTGGAAAGACAACTATAAGCACAGCCATTATGGCTGCCTTGGATAAAGTAACCCCTTTTAAGGTGGGACCAGATTATATTGATCCTAGATTTCATGAATTTGTGACAGAAAATCCTTCCTACAACCTGGATATATTTATATGCGGTGAAGAGGCTGTAAAGAAGATATTTATAGATGGAAGTAGAAGAGGGAATATATCAATAATAGAGGGTGTCATGGGATTGTATGATGGAAAAAACCATGATCTAGACAACGGAAGCAGTGCCCATATGGCAAGACTACTAAAAACACCTGTGATACTGGTAGTAGATGCCGAGGGTGCGTCTACAAGTGTAGCTGCCAAGGTACTAGGTTACAAACTTCTGGATCCGAGAGTAAAAATAGGTGGGGTCATCTTAAACAACGTATCTAGTGAAAGGCTTTACGAGCTTCTGAAAGAGGGTATTGAAAGACACACGGGAATTAAATGTTACGGTTATTTTCCTCCGAATCCAGAGGTGGAATTAGGAAGCCGTCACCTCGGGCTGAGACAGGCAGAAGAGATAGATGATCTTAAGAAAAAACTTTCAGTTTTAAAAGAGATGGCAGAAAAGTATCTCGACTTGGAGGGAATATTAGAAGTAGCCGAGACAGAGGAAGTTTTAGAAAGCAGCTACGATTTTGAAGGAATCAGAGACAGTTTCAAGGGACTTAAGGTGGCAATAGCTAGAGATACTGCATTTTCTTTTTACTATAGGTCAAATATAGAGCTAATGGAGTACGCAGGAATGGAAATAACAGACTTTAGTCCTCTTAACAATGAAGTGGTTCCAGAAGACACTGATTTTGTCTATCTAGGAGGAGGATATCCTGAAAACTTTGGTGGAATTCTTGAAAAGAATATGAGAACAAAAGAATCCATAAAAGGTGCCTATGAGAAAAACATTCCTATTTATGCAGAGTGTGGTGGGTTTATGTACTTGACCAATGGGATAAGAGATAAAGAGGGAGTCTATCATGAAATGTGCGGATTAATAGACGTCGACATAGAGATGAAAAATCGTCTTAATATAAGAAGGTTTGGATATATAAGTTTTGAGACTGCTGATGGTCTCAGAGGACGAGCCCATGAATTCCACTATTCGGATATATCAAGGGTGGGAGATGAAAAATGTTACTTTGACATCTCCAAGGAAAACGGAAGAAAGTGGCAGTGTGGATACACAAAAGAAAACCTCCTGGCAGGTTATCCTCATATTCATTTTTGGGGAAATATAGAATTTTTTAAAAGACTTTTTGAGAGAGGGAGAAAATAATGAAATACATAAAAGTACCTATGGATATTGAAAAGAGAAGTTTTGAGATAATCACAGAGGAACTAGGGGATAAAAACAAACTTTTCACCGAAAATCAGGCTCCTGTGGTAAAAAGACTGGTACACACTACAGCTGATTTTGAATATGCTGATATAACTGAGTTTTCAGAGGGTGTAATAGAAAAAGCCATGGAAGCCCTGAAAAGTGGATCAAAAATATACTGTGATACGAGTATGATTGTAAATGGGCTGTCTAAAAAAAATCTTGAGAGATTCGGATGTGTTCCCTATTCTCTTGTTTCAGATCCTGAAGTAGCAAAAGTGGCAAAAGAAAGAGGAGTCACTAGATCTATGGTGGGGATGGAAAAAGCCGCAAAAGACCCAGGGACTAAAATTTATCTGATAGGAAATGCTCCTACGGCACTTTTCACACTGAAAGAGCTTGTAGAAAAAGGTGAGGTAGAAAAACCTGCCTTGGTTATAGGGGTTCCTGTAGGTTTTGTAGGAGCTGCTGAGTCAAAGGAAGCGCTTAAAGAGATGAAGGAAGTACCATATATAATTACAAGAGGAAGAAAGGGTGGAAGTACCGTGGCAGTAGCAGCTCTTCATGGGATACTTTACCAAATGTATGACAGAAAGGATTTCTAATGGAAAAATTTGTTCACATGGATAAATTTATTTATCAAGATGGGAAAAAACTCCGTTATGGCTATACTACAGGGAGCTGTGCAACTGCTGCTGCAAAGGGTGCTGTAGAGGCTCTTTTTGCAGGGGAATTCAAGGAATCAGTAAAGATAGATACACCTTTTGGCTGGAAGCTTGATTTGCAGATAACAGAGGCAGAAATTAGCAAGAACAGGGCAGTGTGTGCAATACGAAAGGATGCCGGAGATGACCCTGATGTGACTCACGGGATTTTAATATTTGTATCGGCAGAGAGGGTTTCTGACTTCGATGCAGAGAAAGAAGACTGCTTCTATAATGAGAGTAAAACTATAGAACTCACTGGTGGTGAGGGAGTAGGAAGAGTCACAAAAAAAGGTCTTCAGGTTCCTCCTGGAAAGCCTGCAATAAATGAAGGGCCAAGAAGTATGATTTTCAGGGAAGTTCAAAGAGTTCTTCCAATAGGTGAAAAAGTGAGACTTGAGATATTTATCCCTCAGGGGCCGGAAAAGGCTCTTATGACATTTAACCCAAAGCTTGGGATAATGGGAGGCATATCTGTACTGGGAAGCAGCGGAATAGTGAAACCCATGTCTGAGGAGGCCTACAAGAGCTCTCTCATTGTGGAGCTTGGCTTTCATAAAGAGGAGCGTAAGAAAAATACAGTTGTTTTTACTTTTGGGAATTACGGAAAGAGATTCATAAGAGAGAATCTGAACATTCCAATTGAAGATGTCTTTGTAATAAGCAACTTCGCAGGGTTTATGATAGAACAAGCGGCTCACAGGGAATTTGAAAGAGTTATTTTCCTAGGGCATATAGGAAAAATGGTAAAACTTGCAGGAGGTATTTTCCATACCCACAGTAAAGTAAGTGATGCTAAAATGGAGATCTTCACCACCTGTGCCCTCCTTGCAGGGGAAGAATATGAAACACTGCTAAAAATAGCAGATTCAAACACAACAGATGAGGCTGTGGAATATGTAACCAACAACAAGACCTATGAGATCATGTGTGAAAGAATTGTGGAAAAATGCAGCCATAAGGTAAAAAATATTGAGTTTGCAAGTCTCCTCTTCTCATTTGAAAAAGGAGAGCTCGGAAGAAGCAGTAATTTTGACAGAGTGATCAAGGAGCTTGAAATAGTATGAAGATAGATGTGTTGGGATTGGGACCAGGAAACAGAGATTATATACTCCCAGAGGTGGAGAAAAGAATAAAGTCTGCTGACCTCATAGTAGGAGGGAAAAGAAATATAGAGAGTATCTCAGATTTAGCAGCAGGGAAAGAGATAGCCTATGTAGACAAACACCTGAAAGAACTTATTCAATCTATGAAAGACAAGATGAGTGAGAAAAAAATTGCAGTGGTTCTTTCTGGGGATACAGGCTTTTACAGTATGCTTGGATATCTGAGAAAAAACTTTGAGCTGTCAGAACTAGAGGTAGTGCCCGGTATATCCTCTATGCAGTACTTTTTCGCTAAAATAGGCGAGCAGTGGCATGATGCAGTGATAAAGAGTGTTCACGGGAGGGAGTTTGACTATATAGAGGCTCTGAAATCGGCGGGAAAGGTGGGACTACTCACTGATGAAATCAACACCCCACAGGAGATCGCAAGAAAAGTCTGGGAGGCCGGTATAGAGGCAACTGTATACGTAGGGGAAAACCTCTCCTATCCCGATGAATGCATAACTTCAGGAAAAGCCTTTGAAATAAAGAGTGTGCAGAAAAAATTTGATTTAAATGTCGTAATAATAAAAGGTGAAGAATTGTGAGGCATATAAGGGACAGGGAGTTCATAAGAGGCAGTGTGCCAATGACCAAAGAGGAAGTAAGGGCTGTATCGGTAGCCAAACTTCAGCTAGAACCTCATCACATCCTTGTAGATGTAGGGGCAGGGACTGGCTCTGTGGGGATAGAGGTCGCTGGTTATCTTTCTCACGGTAGAGTTTACGGTATAGAGGTAAATCCTGACGGGATAGATATAATTAAAAAAAATGTAGAAAAATTTCAACTTGAAAATTACACACTAATAGATGGGCTAGCTCCTGAAAATATTCCAGAGGTAAAATACCACAGAATGTTTGTGGGAGGGAGCAAGGGGAACCTTGACACCATTTTGGATCACTTTATGAAAAATTCTGCAGAGGACGGGGTAATAGTGATAAATGCCATAGTGCTAGAAACCCTATCAAAGGCCATGGATACGCTGAAGTCAAATGGTTTTGCTGATATAGAGGTGGTGTCTATGACTGTGGCGAGAAACAAAAAAGTAGGAACAATGAACATGATGATGGGTGAAAATCCAATATATATAATAACTGCTAAAAGAGGAGAGTAAAAATGGCAAAACTTTATGGAATCGGTGTAGGGGTAGGAGATCCTGAACTGATAACGCTAAAAGCTATCAGAAAGATAAAGGAACTGGATGTAGTGATCCTTCCTGAGGCGAAAAATATAGGGGAAAGTACAGCATATACCATTGCAAAAGAATATATGAAAGAAAATGTAGAAAAAGTAGCAATCTCTTTTAAAATGCAGGATAGCTGGGAAGAGAGAAGGGAAGACCACAAAAGAAATGCAGTGATAGTAAACGAACTTCTTGAGGCAGGTAAAAATGTAGGGTTTTTGACGATCGGGGATCCTATGACTTACAGTACTTTTGTATATATCATGGAACTGCTGAAAGAGGGAGTAAATGTAGAAACTGTACCAGGAATAACATCTTTTGCCTCTATAACAGCCAGAGTAAATATACCACTTGTAATGGGAGACGAGTCTATGAAAGTGGTAGGCCTTGCCAAAGAGACAGATATAATAAAAGAGATAGAGAGCTCAGACAATATCATTTTTATGAAGGTTGTAAGAAACCTAGAGAGACTGAAAGACGCTCTTAGAGAAACGGGGAACATGAATAATGTAATCTTAATCTCAAACTGTGGTAAAGAAGACGAACAGATTATATATGACTTAGAAGATGTAGGGAAAGATGATATATCTTATTTCTCAACAATGATACTAAAAAAAGGTGGGATTGAAAAATGGAAAAGGTTTACTTCATAGGAGCTGGTCCTGGGGACCCGGAATTAATAACTGTAAAAGGACAAAGACTTGTATCAGAAGCAGATGTAATAATTTATGCAGGTTCACTTGTGCCAAGACAGGTAATAGAATGCCATAAAGAGGGAGCTGAAATATACAACAGTGCCAGTATGAACCTCGATGAGGTAATGGAAGTAACTATAAAAGCTGTAAGAAACGGAAAGATGGTAGCTAGAGTACACACTGGTGACCCGGCTATCTATGGAGCCCATAGAGAACAGATGGATATCTTAGCGGCTCACAATATAGATTTTGAAGTAATACCAGGTGTAAGCTCGTTCTTGGCATCTGCAGCAGCTATAAAAAAGGAGTTTACGCTTCCAGATGTAGCTCAGACTGTGATCTGTACAAGAATGGAGGGGAGAACCCCTGTACCTGAACTTGAAAAGCTAGAACTCCTTGCATCCCATAAAACCTCAATGGCAATATTTTTATCGGTGCAGATGATAGATCAAGTTGTAAATCAGCTTCTCACACATTATGAAAAGGATACACCAATAGCAGTTGTTCAAAGGGCAACATGGGAAGATCAGAAGATTGTAGAGGGGACACTTGAAAATATAGCTGAAAAAGTAAGAGAGGCTAATATTACAAAGACTGCACAGATCCTAGTGGGAAGATTTATGGGTGACGAGTATTCAAAGTCAAAACTTTATGATAAGCACTTTACCCATGAATACAGAGTTGGAATAGATCAGAAATAAATTGCCTAAATAAGGGTAAAAAGATTTTAAATTTTGAGCTAAATATATTCAGGGGATGAAATTATGAAATGGGCTGTAATAAGTGTCACTGAAAAAGCTGTGAAAAAAGCTATGGAAGTTGCGAAAAAAATTGATTGCGATATCTATACTCTTCCTAAATACTCCGTAGAGGGGACTATTCAATTAAGAGATGGATTCAGAAAGGGAGTTGTCAAAATTTTTTCAGAATATAAGACACTACTCTTTATAATGGCCAGCGGCATAGTGGTGAGAACCATAGCCCCCCTCATAAAGAGCAAGGATCTAGACCCGGGAGTGCTTGTCATGGATGAGGAGGGGAATTTTGTAACTTCCCTTCTCTCGGGACATCTAGGGGGAGCAAACTCAGCCTGCCAGAGGATAGCAGATGTTATAGGGGCTATACCTGTGATATCAACAGCCTCTGACGTGTCGGGAAGTACTGCTGTAGACACTATAGCCATGTCCATAAAAGGAAAGATGGACAGTCTGGAAAACGCCAAACATGTTACTTCTCTCATTGTGGGAGGAGAAAAGGTAAATCTGAAACTGCCTGATAATGTGACCCTTTCAGAGGAAAACTCAGCTGGGGTAATAGTTCTTTCCAACAGGAAAAAAGTGAAAATAAGTCAGATCATACCACAGAATATAGTCGTTGGAATAGGCTGCAGACGTGGTACATCTAAAGAAAGCATCATAGAAGCTGTGGAAAAAGCTATGGATAAAGCCAACCTACATGTGGATAGTATAAGGAAATTTGCAACTGTAGATTTGAAGGGAGACGAGGCAGGACTCTTAGAAGCGGTGAAGTACTACGGCAGAGAATTAACTGTTATACCAAGAGAAAAGATAGTTCCTATCGAGGATAATTTTGAAGGATCGGATTTTGTAAAAAAGAGTATAGGGGTCAAATCGGTATCTGCTCCCTGTGCTATCCTGGCTTCAGAATCTAAAGGAAAGTTTATAACCGAAAAAATGAGACACGATGGGATAACATTATCAATATATGAAGAGGAGATAAGAAGAGATGGGTAAAATATACGTAATCGGTATAGGTCCAGGAAACAAAGAGAATATGACTTTCAGAGCTTACAAGGCCATGGAAGATTCAGATATAATAGTGGGACATAAGACATATATAAATCTTGTGGAAGACTTGTTTGCAGGTAAAGAGGTCTTTAGGTCTGCAATGAAAAAAGAGATAGAAAGATGCCAGGAAACTCTGAAGTTTGCAAAGGATGGGAAAACAGTGGCCCTCATAAGCTCTGGAGATGCAGGAGTATATGGTATGGCAGGGATAATGCTAGAAGTGGCTGCAGACAGCGGTATAGAGGTGGAAGTAGTACCTGGAGTAACATCTGCAAATGCCTCGGCGGCAGTGGTAGGAGCTCCTGTAATGCATGACCATGCTACAATAAGTCTAAGTGATCTCCTTACTGACTGGGATCTTATTACAAAGAGGGTAAAGCTTGCCTCAGAGGGAGATTTTATAATCTCTTATTATAATCCTAAAAGCTTCGGAAGACAGACTCAGATAGTCGAAGCATGGGAAATCATGATGAAATACAAGAAGAAGGATACTCCTGTAGCTATTGTTAGAAACACTGGAAGAGAGGGTCAGGAGTATGAACTTACTACTCTTGAAAATATGCTAGATCATGAGATAAATATGTTTACAACAGTAATCGTTGGAAATTCTAAAACCTTTGTAAAGGGCGGGAAAATGATTACTCCTAGGGGATATAAGGTATAGCCTATGATCTGGATTATAGGGGGGACCAAAGATTCGAGAGATATAATAGATAGGCTTGGTAAAAGTGAGATAATAGTATCTACAGCCACAGAATATGGGAAGAAATTATTAAAAGGACTTAATGTGGTATCTGAATCTATGGATCTAAATGAAATGCGGGAATTTATAAGGTCAAAAAGGGTGGACCTGGTGCTTGACGCCAGCCACCCCTATGCGGTGAACGTATCTCAAAATGCTATAGAGGCTTCTAAGGCTGAAGGCGTTGATTACCTTAGATTTGAAAGAAATATGCTGTCTTATAACGGAGGAATAAAATTCACTTCCATGGAAGAGTTGGCAGAGTGTGTAAAAAAACTTGAGGGAAATATTTTGGTCACCCTTGGAAGCAACAATTTGAGCTATTTTAAGGATTTGTCTAATTTGGAAAACATATACTTCAGGATACTTCCTATAAAAAAATCTCTTGAGAAGGCGGAAAAGGCAGGGATACTTCCAAAACAGATAATAGCTATTCAGGGTCCTTTTTCAAAGGAATTTAACACAGCTATTTATAAAAATTATGAAATAAAATATGTGGTTACAAAGGAAAGCGGAGCCACAGGAGGGGAACTGGAAAAGATAGAGGCAGCAGCAGATTGCGGAATAAAACCTGTCATTTTATCTAGACCCGAAATAGATTATCCTTGGAAAACTGGTGATATAGACCAAATAATAAAAAAGGTGATGGAATATGAAGAAGCATAAAAATATAATGATACAAGGGACTGCATCCTCTGTGGGGAAAAGTCTTGTTACAACAGCATTATGCAGAATTCTCTATAAGGACGGATATTCGGTATGTCCTTTTAAATCACAAAATATGGCTTTAAACTCTTTTATCACAGAAGATGGTAAAGAGATGGGGAGAGCTCAGGTAGTCCAGGCAGAGGCCTGCGGGATAAAACCAGAAGCCTTTATGAACCCAATATTATTAAAACCAACAACAGATAGAAAATCACAGGTAATCTTAAAGGGAAAGGCTTTAAGGAATATGACTGCTAAGGAATATCATGAGTTTAAACCTGGACTGAAAGAGGAACTGATAAAAATATACGACAAAATCAAAGAAAATTATGATGTATCTCTAATCGAAGGTGCAGGAAGTACTGCTGAGATTAACCTCAAAGAGGGGGACATTGTAAATATGGGGATGGCTGAGATAGCTGATTCTCCTGTAATACTGGTATCAGACATAGACCGAGGAGGGGTATTCGCCTCTATACTGGGTACACTCATGCTCCTAGAGGAACACGAGAGAGAAAGAGTAAAAGGTGTAATTATAAATAAATTCAGGGGTGATGTAGCGATATTGAAGCCTGGCATCAGACAGCTGGAAAAGATGATAAAAAAACCTATTCTCGGTGTCCTTCCTTATTCAGAACTTAATATAGAGGATGAAGACTCGGTAACAGAGAGATTTAAAAAATATAGCGGAGACAAAGATATAAGAGTCTCAGTAATAAGGATAAATCACATGTCTAACTTTACCGATCTAGATGCTCTAAGTGTTTATGAAGATGTATCGGTGAAATACGTCACAAAGGCTGAGGAACTGGGAAATGAAGATATTATTGTGATCCCGGGATCTAAAAGCACCATTGATGACTTGAAAGAGATAAAAGATAAAGGTATAGCTGAAAAGATAGTGAAACTTGCGAAAAAAGGGACGATAATATTTGGAATCTGTGGTGGATATCAGATGCTAGGTCAAAAAATTTCAGACCCAGACAAGATAGAAAGCTCTCTCCTGGAAATCCCTGGAATAGGGCTACTAGATATGGAGACAGTCATGAAAACGGACAAGAGGACAGTTCAGTATGAGGGAGAAGTTGTTGTAGACGGAGGATTCCTAGAGGGAACCAAAGGAATGACAGTGAGAGGATATGAGATACACCAGGGTATAACCAATGGGAATGAGGGCAACGTATTTTTAGAGGGCAACGGATGTGTAAACGGAGCCTTTAAAGACAATATAATAGGGACTTATATTCATGGGATTTTTGATAACGGTGATTTTACAAGAAAATTTCTGAATAATGTAAGGAAAAACAAAGGGCTTGACGAGATAAAAGATTCTATAAACTTTCAGGAGTTTAAAGAGAGAGAGTTTGACAAACTGGCTGACATTGTAAGAGAAAATCTAGATATGGAAAAAGTATATAGGATATTAGAGGGTGAGAATGTTGAATGTGATTGCTAAGATAGGGATCGCTTATCTGATAGATCTCATAGCCGGAGACCCCTACTGGATGCCTCATCCGGTGCAGTTTATCGGGAAACTTATTGAAAAATCCGAAAGTCTTTTGTATCGGTTTGAGAACAAAAGACTTTCAGGTGCAGTACTCACAATTATGGTACTTTTCATTACTTTTATGATAAGTTATAGACTTGGGATGTTTCAGATTTTAGAAATATATTTTCTTTATACAATCTTTGCCACGAGATGCCTGGCAAAAGAAGGGATGAAAGTATATAACATACTGAAGGCTAAGGATATGGATCGTGCTAAGAAAGAACTGTCATATCTTGTGAGCAGAGATACAGGCAGCATGGATGAAAGAAATATAATAAGAAGTGTGATGGAGACCATATCAGAAAATACAGTAGATGGCATAATAGCACCTATGTTTTATATGATGCTCGGGGCATTGCTTCTACCTGGTAACCCAGGGGGGGCGTTGGCCTTTGGGATGACCTATAAAGGTGTGAATACCCTTGATTCCATGGTAGGGTATAAAAATGAAAAATACATTGATTTTGGATGGTTTTCAGCAAGACTTGATGACTGGGTAAATTTAATTCCTGCCAGAATAACAGGGATGATATTTTATCCTCTGTCGGCGCTGCTTTTAGGGTTTGATTATAAATCTTCCCTAAGAATTTACTTCAGGGACAGACTGAGACATGCCAGTCCAAATGCCGGTCATCCAGAATCTGCTGTGGCAGGAGCCATAGGGATACAGTTTGGAGGAGTCACAAGTTATTTTGGAGAAAGTCACGAAAAACCAACAATCGGAGACAAGATTAAAGAGTTTGATATAGAGGATATAAGAAAAAATATAAAAATGATGTACGGAGCTTCTATTATCGGGATGGTCTTCTTTACGGGGATAATCTGGGGAGTTCATAGATTCTTCATAGTATAGGAGTGGTAGGATGGAACTGCACGGAGGAAATATCTATAAACTTGCAAGGGAGAAGGGCATTGACAAGATACTGGACTACAGTGCCAATATCAATCCCTTCGGACTTCCGGAAAGTCTGAAAAAATCGGTTATGGAAAATTTTCATATTTTTGAAAAGTACCCTGACCCAGAGTATGTAGAGCTGAGAGAAGTTTTGGCAAAACACAACGGAGTGGATGCAGGGAATATAATAGTTGGAAACGGGGCCACAGAGATTATATTTCTGTATATGAAAATGCTAAATCCCCAAAAAGCCCTGGTCGTCAATCCCACCTTTGCAGAATATGAAAGGGCTCTGATGCAGACAGAATGTCAGGTAAATCACTTTCAACTGAAAGAGGAAGAGGATTTTATCCTGGACAAAAAAAGGCTCAGAGAAGAGCTGGGGAAAGGCTATGATCTGCTGGTAATGTGCAACCCAAATAATCCAACTGGACGTTTTATGACTAGGTCAGAGATGGAAGAGATCGCCATAATGGCAAGAGAAGCAGGTACAAGACTCATGGTAGATGAAGCCTTTATAGAATTTGTAGAGGGGAACTATAGCGAGAGCATCGCCCATCTGAAAGACCCAAATATTTTTGTAGTAAGGGCTCTTACAAAATTTTTTGCCATCCCTGGAATAAGACTGGGTTTTGCAATATGTCATGATAGGGCTATAATTGGCAGAATACAGGGAGAAAGAGAGCCATGGACTGTAAATGCCCTTGCAGAACTAACTGCCAAGGTTGTCTTAGATGACAGGGAATATATAGAAAAATCGGAAAACTGGATAAAAAAAGAGAAAAAATGGATGTATGAGGAACTTACCAAGGGAATTAATATAAAGACTTATAAAACAGAGACAAACTTTATACTTGTAAGACTCACAGGAAAATCTGATTCAAAATTTTTGAGAGAAAAACTCATTGAGGATGGGATATTGATAAGAGACTGTTCAAATTTTCCGTATCTCGATGAAAATTATATAAGACTTGCGATCAAAGATCACAAGAGCAACCAATATGTTGTGGAAAGGGTAGTGGCTAGGACAAATGAGAATGGATAACTTTTATGCAGTAGGAATAGATCATAAAAAAGTAGATATGGGTGGAAGAGAGAATTTTATTAAGAAAAACCCAACTGAAATTTTTGATGAACTCCTTAAAAATAAAAAAATAAAGGGTTATGTAAACCTTTCCACATGTCTTAGGATAGAATACTATCTCCATGTAGAGGAAGGGTTCACAGAGGATGAAATAGTGGGTCTTTTCCCAAGCCAGGAGGAACTCTTTGTAAAGCGTGGGGAAAATGCACTTCACTATCTTTTTAGGGTTATCTGCGGATTTGAATCTGTGATAAAAGGAGAGGATCAGATCCTGGCCCAGGTGAAAAAATCTCACTGTGATGCTGTAGAGGAGGAGACCACTTCAAAGGTATTAAATGTGATATTTAATAAGGCTATAGAGGTTGGTAAAAAATTTAGAAATGAGAGCCGGATAGCACATAACGCACTTTCATTAGAGGCAATATCTCTTAAATTTATAAAAAACAATGTAGAGAATATTGAGGATAAAAAGATACTTATACTTGGTGTTGGAGACCTTTCTCAAGGTATACTCTATCTTCTCAAAAAGAGTAAAGTAAAAAATATAGTTGTTACAAACAGAAGTCATCACAAAGCCCTTGTCTTGAAGGACAGCTATGATGTAGATGTGATAACCTTTGATCAAAAGGTGGAGATGGCTATAGACAGCGACGTGATAGTAAGTGCCACATCGGCTCCGCATTTTATACTTAAAAGTGAAGAATTGATGGAAAGACTCAATGACGGAAGAAAGAGGTTCTTTTTAGACCTTGCAGTACCTAGAGATATTGACGATAAACTTGGAGAGCTTCCCAATGTAGAGATATATAATCTAGATCATATATGGGAAACTTATGAAAAAAACGTTACTAAAAGAGAGAACAGACTAAAAGAATATTCCCACCTCATCACAGAACAGATAGAAAATGTGAAAAAGTGGTTTGAATACAGGGAAAGGATAGCCTAATGATGAAGAAAAATAAAGTGGTAATAGGAACTAGAGGAAGCTTACTTGCTGTGGCTCAGTCAAAAAATGTAAGATCAATGCTGCAGGAAAAATATCCAGAAATAGAATTTGAGATTAAAGAGATAGTAACTACAGGGGACGTTGACCTAAGAACCAACTGGAACAACAGTGACACTTCTCTTAAAAGCCTTTTCACAAAGGAGATAGAAAAAGAACTGCTAGAGGAAACTATTCACCTAGCAGTTCATTCTATGAAAGATATGCCGGCAGAAAGTCCAGCAGGACTGATCTGTGGTGCCATCCCTAAAAGGGAGGACTACAGAGATGTGGTGGTATCAAAAACAGGTGCTAAACTTTCTGAACTTCCAGCAGGATCTGTAGTTGGGACAAGTTCTCTAAGAAGAACAATGGCTGTAAAAGAGATGAGGCCTGATCTGGTTATAGAGCCTATAAGAGGGAACATACATACAAGACTGAGAAAACTTAAAGAGGAAAATTTTGATGCAATAGTACTGGCAGCTGCAGGTCTAAAAAGAGTGGGCCTTGAAGGTGAGATAACTCAGTATCTAGAAACTTTTGAGATGATGCCGGCTCCTGCCCAAGGAGCTCTTTGTATACAGTGCAAAGAAGATGATGCTTTTATAAGAGAGATACTATCTTCTATAACAGACAGGGAAGTAGAAGAAGTAGTAGAGATAGAAAGAGAGTTCTCTAAAATATTTGACGGAGGCTGTCATACTCCTATGGGATGCAGCGGTGAAATATTAGGAGATGAGATCTGCCTCAAAGGAATGTACTGCCATGAAGGTGTAGTATATAAAGGAGAACTTACAGGGAAAAGAGAAGAGGGAAAAACACTTGCTCAAAAACTTGCAGGAATTATTAGGGGGCAGATTAATGAACAAAGGTAAGGTTTATATCGTGGGAGCAGGACCCGGGGACATGGAGCTTCTAACACTAAAAGCTAAAAGATGCGTGGAAGAGGCTGATTGTATAGTCTATGACAGGCTTATAAATAAAAGAATTCTAAAATTTGCAAAACCTGATGCAGAGCTTATCTATCTAGGAAAGCTCAACACAGAAGGTGGGGTGATCCAGGACGAGATTAACCAGACTCTTGTGAGGGAAGCTCTAAAGGGCAAAATTGTGACAAGATTAAAAGGCGGAGACCCCTTTGTATTTGGTAGAGGTGGAGAGGAGATACAGGAAATATTAAAAGAAGAAATTCCTTTTGAAGTTGTTCCTGGAATAACATCTTCGATATCTGTTCCTGCTTACTCTGGTATTCCTGTGACTCACAGGGGAATATCTAGGTCTTTTCATGTGTTTACAGGTCACACAATGGAAGACGGAGGATGGCACAATTTTGAGGCCATTGCCAAGCTGCAGGGGACCTTGGTTTTCTTGATGGGTGTAAAAAATCTTGATTTTATTACCGGGGATCTAATGAAAAACGGAAAAGATCCCGAAACCCCTGTAGGGATAATAGAAAAAGGAAGTACCTCTAGGCAGAGAGTCATAAGAGGAACTCTTTCAAATATAGTGGAGATTGCCAAAAAAGAAGATGTAAAACCACCTGCTATAATAATCATAGGAGGAGTTGTAAACCTTCGTGAAGAGTTTAACTGGTTTGAAAAAAAAGAACTTTTTGGTAAAAAGATACTAGTAACAAGAGATGAAAAACAGGCTGAAGCTATGAGCAGCATCATAGAAAAAAAAGGCGGAGAGGCGGTAGAACTTCCTCTTATTCAGATAGATGATCAGATGAAGGAATTTGATTACTCAGAGATAAAAAAATATACCTGTCTTCTTTTTAATTCGCAAAATGGAGTGAGAAGTTTCTTCAGATATCTTCCTGACATGAGATTATTGGGGGATATAAAGATAGGTGTGGTAGGAGTAAAGACTAAGGAAGAGCTTTCTAAAGTCAAACTCGTTCCGGACTTTATGCCTGAAGAGTATACAGGAGAACTTCTTGCAGAAGAGGCTGCCAATTATACAAAAGAGGGAGATGGAATTTTATTTGTAACCTCTGATATATCTCCTAGTAATCCTGAGGAGTGGAGTGCGAAGTACGGGAGAAACTTTGAAAAGATAGCTGCTTATAAAACAGTAAAAGTGAAAAAAGATAAAAATGAAGTTACAGAAGCACTAAAAGGTGTGGACATCGTCACATTCTTGAGTTCTTCTACTGTAGAGGCCTTTGTAGAGAGCCTAGATGGAGACCTCGATGAAGTGAAAGGAATAAAATTTGCATCCATAGGACCTGTGACAAGTGAGACCATGAAAAAATTGGGATTAACTGTAGATATAGAGGCTAAGGAATTTACTGCAAATGGAATTCTTAAAGCCATTGAGGAGGCTATGTAATGTTTAAAAGACACAGAAGACTCAGAAGCAGCCAGGTTATGAGGGATATGGTTAAGGATATTTATATAGATGTCAGGGACTTTGTGTATCCCCTCTTTATAGAGGAGGAGAAGGGAATAAAAAAAGAGATCCCTTCTATGCCTGGACAGTATAGAATATCTCTTGATATGTTAGAGCCCGAGCTAGATGAGATATGGAATCTAGGGATCAGAAGTGTATTGCTTTTCGGAATACCCATTGAAAAAGACCCCATGGGAAAAGAAGCATATAATGATTTTGGAGTAGTACAGGAAGCTGTGAGACTCATAAAAAAATTACATCCTGAAATGCTTGTGATAACAGATGTGTGTATGTGTGAATATACTTCTCACGGCCATTGTGGAATCCTGAGCGGACCTCATGTACTGAACGACGAAACATTGTATTATCTTTCTAAAATAGCTGTTTCTCATGCCAAGGCAGGAGCGGACATGGTAGCTCCGTCAGATATGATGGACGGTAGAATTCAGGCCATGAGAAAGGCTCTAGACAACGAAGGGTTCATAAATACCCCTATAATGTCCTACAGTGTAAAATACGCCTCATCATTTTACGGTCCTTTCCGTGATGCAGCAGATTCTGCTCCCTCTTTCGGAGACAGAAAGACTTATCAGATGGATTTTAGAAGTACGAAAGAAGCTCTTCGAGAGGCAGAGGCTGATCTAGAAGAGGGTGCTGACATACTCATAGTAAAACCTGCTTTAGCTTATCTAGATGTAATAAAGAGACTCTACAGAAGGTATGATGTCCCTATTGCAGCCTATAATGTAAGTGCAGAATACTCTATGGTAAAAGCTGCAGCAGAAAAGGGCTGGATAGATGAAAAGGGAATTGTTGTAGAAAAGATGTATGCCTTAAAGAGAGCTGGAGCTTCTATAATAATAACTTATCATGCAAAAGATATAGCGAGATGGCTCAAGAATAACGAGATTGACTAAGGAGTGAAATTGATGAGATATAAAAATTCTGCTGAAATTTTTGAAAGAGCAAAAAAAGTAATTCCAGGGGGGGTAAACAGTCCTGTAAGAGCCTTTGGATCGGTAAATAAAAGTTATCCCATCTTTGCCAAAAGAGCAAAGGGAAGCAAAATCTGGTGTGAAGATAATAATGAATATATAGACTACATCTGCTCGTGGGGACCTATGATATTAGGACACAACCATGAGAGGGTAGTAGCAGGTGTAAGAGAGGCTATAGAGGACGGAAGTTCTTTTGGTCTTCCTACAAAGATGGAGGTAGAACTGGCTGAGCTTGTGATAAAGTGCTATCCTTCCATAGAAAAAATAAGACTTACAACTTCTGGTACAGAGGCGACTATGGCTGCAGTTAGGCTGGCAAGGGCCTACACAAAGAAAAATAAGATATTAAAATTTGAAGGGTGTTATCACGGGCATTCTGATTCTCTCATGGTAAAAGCTGGATCAGGCCTACTTACTGACGGATACCAGGACAGCAACGGTATCACAGAGGGGACTATAAGGGACACCCTTACACTTCCTTTTGGAAGGCTTGACCTTGTAGAGGAACTCTTTGCAAAAGATGAAGACATAGCCTGTATCATAATGGAGCCTATTCCTGCCAATATGGGGATTATAGAGACAGATGTAGAATTCCTAAAAGGTATCAGAGAGTTGTGTACAGCCAATAATACAGTACTAATTTTTGATGAAGTAATAAGCGGGTTCAGACTGGCTCTAGGCGGGGCTCAAGAGCTCTACGAAGTGACTCCGGACTTGACTACTCTTGGGAAAATTATAGGGGGAGGATATCCTGTAGGCGCCTTTGGAGGAAAGAATGAACTGATGGACATGATCGCTCCTGTAGGGGATGTGTATCATGCAGGAACTCTGTCTGGGAACCCGGTTTCAGTGAGGGCAGGATATGAAACTATAAGTATCTTATTAGAGAACAAAGATACTCTCTATAGAGAACTAAAAGAAAAAGTAGATTATATTACTTCAAATATTGAGAAAATCTCCGAAAAAAATGGTGTTCCTGTGTGTATAAATAAACTGGGATCACTTTTCACAATATTTTTCACAGAAAAAGAAGAGATAAAGACTCTAGATGATGTTATAGAAACCGACGGAGAAAAATATGCAAGGTATTTTAATGTGATGCTCGATTCTGGTGTGGTTACTCCCCCTTCTAAATACGAGGCTCATTTTGTATCGGCAGCTCACACAAAAGATGATATGGATAAGACTTTAGAGATTATTGATAAGGCTTTTGAAGAGATCTCTAAAATGTAATAAAAACCCCGGCGGAATTAAAATCAGCTGGGGTTTTTATATGAAAATAAATTAATATGACTATCTGATCTAGAATATACTTAGAGATAATTCATCTGAAAGGTCCTCCAAAAGAGCCTCTCCAGCTATGGGATTGCCCTTTTCATCGAGAGCCGGGCTAAAGACCCCTATACCCATCTTTCCTGGAACCACAGACATTATTCCGCCCCCGACTCCTGATTTTGAAGGGATTCCTACTCTCAAGGCAAATTCTCCTGATCCGTCGTACATGCCGCATGTTATCATGAGAGTCTTTGCGATTTTTGCAATACGTTCACTGACTACTCTTTCTCCGTTGCTCATTACACCGCCTCTTGCTAAAAACAATCCGATTTTTGTAAGATCCTTTGCAGTGACCTCTATAGAGCACTGTTTGAAGTAAACTTCTAATGCGTCTTCCGCTTCACCATCTATATAGCCTTCGCCCTTCATGAAATAAGCCATGGCTCTGTTTTTATTACCGGTTCTTTTTTCTCCTAAATATACATCATTATTTATTTCAAGAGTTTCATTTTCTGATATTTTTCTAAAAAAGTTTAAAAGTCTGTCAAACCTCTCCTGGTTGTCAGCTCCTTTAATCAGTGCACTGGTGGCTATGGCTCCTGCATTTATCATAGGATTAAAAGGCTTGTGACTTTTGCAGGTCTCCAGTTTTTGTATGGAGTTAAAGGCATCTCCGGTGGGTTCCATCCCCACTTTAGAGAAGACATGTTCCTCTCCGTGATCAAGTATTGCCAGCATGAGTGTTATTGGTTTTGATACGCTTTGTATGGTGAATTTTACATCGTAGTCGCCTATTGAGTATATGGTACCATTAGTCTTAATGATACAAAGTCCAAGAGCATGTTTATTGGATTTTTCAAGTCCAGGGATGTAGTTGGCTACATTACCAAGTTCACTTATACCTCTGTTTTTTTCAACTAAACTTTTTAGAAATTTCTTCATTTTACATCCTCCTATACATTTGGTACATAGTATAACCTTTAAAAAAATTATACAGCTAAAAAAATAAAAGAATGTATTTTTTAATACATTTAATGAAAAAAATGTCATTATGTACTGTAATTAAGCTTTATTTTTAGGTTGAATTTATAATAGATGTTTTATTATAAACTTAATCTTTTCTTATTTTTTCTCTATATTCCTTTAGCTTATCTATATCTAAAATAAAAATTTTTTTGGGATTGATTTCTATGATTTTTCTATCCTTTAATTTATTAAAAATTTTAGTTACAAGATATCTGGAAGTATTTGTATTGCTTGCTATATTTTCATGAGTATAACCTTCAATGAGGATATTTTTTACTTTATTAGGATCTTGTGTGGCGCCAATCCTCAAAATAAATTCTACTATTCTTTCTTCGCTGGAGTAGAATTTATTGTAAACTAAATGAAGCAAGGTGATGTTGTAAGCTCTTGCCATACTGGTGGTGAAGTATAAATAATAATCTGGGTTTGTTTTCAGTAATTTTTGAACTATAATTTTTGGAACAAAAGAAATCTGGGTATCTTTTGTGAAATGAATCGTGTAGTTTTGCGTCAGGTTAGAAAGCATTTCAATTTCTCCAAGCACACCTCCACTTTTAATACGATATATTAACTGCTCTTTACCTGAAATCTCTTCCAAGCTTACATCAATTTCTCCATTTTGAATTATGAGAAGTTCCTTTCCAGCATCGAAACATAAGATATCATTTTTAAAGAATTTTTTTATTTTTCCTAAAACTCCAACTTTATTTAAAAAGAAGTTACTTACTTCTTCAAATTTAGTTTTATCAAATAATTCCAAATATTCTCTATTCATAATTTTCTCCTAAAAAATATAATGATGAAAATAAAGATGGTGTACTATTTGATTTTACCACTAAAAAATAAAAATATAAATATGTTATATAAAAGTAGGCGAATAAAGCCCCTTTAAGACAAGTTATTCGGCTACTTTTAATTTTTTAATAACAGACTAACTTTTCATATTCTTCTGAGCAGCAAGAGCAGCTCTTTTTAGATTAAAGTCCTTTAGGATTATACCCACTATAACCAAGATTAGCGGGCCTCCGTATGTCATAAGTATTGATTTGACTGCTTCACCAGTTGTTTCAGCCCCTATAACATAGTCTAGTCCTGCTCCAAAAAATCCTGCCAGAGAAAACAAAATTACAATTACTGAAGCTGTCATATAAGCAGTTTTAGTTTTAAAAAAAGTGTATTCTCCTTCCAGTCCCTTTAACCTGAAATTCATATAAGCAAAACCGATAATCAAATAAGGGAGTACAAGAGACAGTGCTGATAAATCAGTAATTAGTTTGAAGAAACCGTCTATTGATTCTAATCCTAGAAGCGGAATTGCAATAAGAATAATTACCACTAAGGCTTGTATCCATAGAGCGTTTATAAGACTTCCCTTTTCATCTGTTTTTGTAAGTAATTTTGGAAAAATATTTTCAGGAACTTCAGAGAACATAGCCTTTATTGGAGATTCTATCCATAAAGTATAAGCCGCGATAGAAGTTATGGTAAGAATCAGGGCATAAATCTGTACGATGATCTTTCCATTTAAACCCCAGTTTTGGGCAAGGACCTTATATACTACAAAACTGGCATCCTTTAAACCTGCATCAGACAAAGCTTCGGGAGATGCTACCAAAAAGACAGTAGCAGACCCTATAACATAAGATGCGGCAATAAGGATTGTAGCCATTATAACCCCTCTTGGAAATGTTTTCTTGGCATTTTTCACCTTATCTATATATGTTCCACCTACTTCAGCTCCAGCAACTGCAAATAGAAGCCATGAAAAAGTAGCAAAATAAGTCACATTAAATTCTGGTATCATTTTTTCAATTGTTACTTCACTTGCAGAAGGAGTGCCTTTAAAAAATCCTACGATTGCAAAAAGAATGAACAGAACAGTTGCTCCCAGAGTAAACTTTCCTCCGATGTCACTTATTTTCGAAAATTTTTCAACACCTTTTGTTGCTATCCAAGTCAATAGGATACACATTAAAATACCAATTAATGGCAACATGTAAGTGTTGGAATTGTTGAATCTGTTTTCTCCGAAAAGAGCCCAGGATGCAAATACGGGTATTCTGGAAAATACAAATTGAAGATAAAACAGGTTTGCTATAAAATATGACCATGTTCCTATAAAAGCCCACTTATTACCCAGACCGCTTTTTATCCAGGTATAAATTCCCCCTGTTTCATTCGTGTGTGCGTCGGCTAATTCTGCGAACATGATAGCCATAGGTAAAAAGTAAAATAAAGCAATCAAAAACCAAGATGGTATTGCTGCCGGTCCAAGATAAACGGCGTTATTGGTGATATTTGTAAAACCAAATGTTGGAACAAATATCAACATGACAAGTGACCAAAACCCTAATTTGTTATTTTCTTCCATGATAATCCTCCTTAATAATATTTAATTTATTTAAAAAATTATTTTGCAAGACGATAAATAGCTTCAGCATAAATTTTTAGCCATGTATCGATTTTGTCTACTTCCAAATATTCGTTTATTTGGTGCATATTATCTTCCTGACCTTTTAAAAGAGCTCCAAAAGCTACTCCGTTTTTCACGGCTCTGGCATAAGTTCCTCCACCTGTAGCTAATGGAATTGCATCTATATCTCCAGTGATATCTTTGTAGCAATTCATCAGAGTAGTTACAAGAAAACTGTCTTTTGAAACATGAAGAGGTTTTTTGTCTTCAATAATCTCAAGATCTATTCCATATTTCTTAGCGGACCAAGTTATTTTATTTGATATATTTTTAGAGCTTATGGTCACAGGGTATCTTATATCTATTAAAAAATTTAAAATTTCATCTTCTAAAAATGTTGTTCCAATATTAAGAGTTAGGCCACCTGAATCTTCATCTGAACAATTTACCCCCAATGAGGTGCCGTCATATTCCATTTTTATTCTTTCTTGGAAAAATCTTAAGACAGATTTAAATTCATCATCACAAATATAAATTTTGTTTAAAAAACAAAATAGAGCTGAAATTGCATTATAGCCGTCTTGAGGACTCATGGCATGACAGGATTTCCCATGTGAAATGATAGTCAGAAAATCTTTTGAAAATTCAAGATCGATTTTATAGTTTTTATTATAATTAAATTTCAAGTGAAAATTCATAATGTTATATTTTGAATCTAACAGCATCAGAGGGATTTTTAAGGTTGCTGTTTCAGGGACAGAGTTAACAACTGTTCCGCCGGTTAAACTTATATTTTTTATTCCTCTTATTTTTTTCTTAAGGCTCAATCTGAGAATGCCCTTTTCTGCAAAAATCAAAGGGAAATCAGCATCGGGAGTAAAGGCAAGATCCGGCTGAGGCATCTTATAAACATTAAAATAATTTTCAATACCTTCCCATCCGGTTTCCTCATTAGCGCCTAAAATCATTCTGATTTTTTTATTAATTTTAATACCAGATTCTTTTAGAGCTTTCATAGCATAAAGACATGTAATCATAGGCCCCTTATTGTCCGTAGTACCTCTGCCATATATTTTTCCATCTATTATATCTCCACCATATGGATCGTGATCCCATCCTTCCCCTTCTGGAACGACATCAACATGACCCAGTATGCCAACTATTTCATCCCCGTTTCCATAATCAATATGTCCTGCATAGTTGTCAAAATTTTTAACTTTAAACCCCATACTTTCTCCGAGTTTTAAAAAATAGCTCAAAGCTTTTGCAGGACCGTGTCCAAATGGCTTCCCAGGCAAAGGGGGTTCTTCTATACTTTTAATTTGAACTGATTCTATTATAGATTGAATCACATCTTTTTTGTACTCTATAACTTTTTTTTGTAAAACCATAATATGCCTCCTGGAATAAGATATATTTTTTAAATAGAGCTTTAAATACATAAATAGTTCCTTATGTCTAAAGATTATACAGTTTATAATGTTTGGGAAATGTGTTAGAGAACACAAAATTGAAAATATTTTTATTTGAAAATTTCAATTTCATTTTTTACAGAGACTAATTTTATCTTTTGTATTTTAATAAAATCAAAAAAGGCACTCTTTTGAGTGCCAAAATAAAATGAATATCACATATTTAGTTAGTTCTAAAAAAAATTCCAAATGGGATTCTTTGGAAATTACCTTGAATCTAATTCATGCATAAACTGAAAAATTAGGTTTTATCTTGCTCTGATTATTTCGATGGCATATCCGTCTGGATCTTTTACAAAGTAGTACATTGGGTTCTCTCCAGGTAGCCCTCTAAGGTCTCCGACCTCATAACCCATAGCTATATGTCTTTTATGTGATTCTTCTAGCTCCTCTACCGTCAGGGCAAAATGACTAAAACCATTTCCTAGATCATAAGGTTTTTCAGTGTCGTAGTTATACGTCAGTTCTATCTCAAAATTATTGTCTTCGTCGCTCAAGTACACCAGTGTAAATTTATGTTCTGGAAAATCCTTTCTTTTTACCTCAGTTAATCCTAAAGCTTTTTCATAAAAATCTAAAGATTTTTCTAAATCCTTTACTCTGATACAACCGTGTTCTAACTTATACTTCATAGTAACCTCCTGATATTTAAATTAAATTTTGTAATTTAATGCAGATAGTTCCCAAATTATATTCAAAATCCTAGGGCATCCAATATTTTTACACCGAGCTCCCTGTTTTTACCGACATAGGGATAGCAGTGGATATGTATTGCAGGATTAAAGTTTATCTCTATAACCCCGTAGTTGCCCTTTGGGTCTGGATTTTTTATGTCTTTTATCATCATGTCCACACCACAGATTACAGCTCCTGCTGATTTGGAGGCTTTTACAGCGATATCCTTGTACACATCAGGGATATCATCTGTGTAGTCGATGCTGTCTCCCCCTGTGCTTATATTTGAATTTTCTCTCAAGAAAACCTTTTCTTTTTTGTGAGGAATATATTTAATATTCTTCCCTTGAGCCTCTAAAAACATCTTTTCTGCTTCTCCAAGCACTATTTTTTCCAGAGGAGTTTTGTATCCTTTTCCTCTGAGGTGACTTCTGTTTTTGATTTCCACCAGTTCCTCTATACTCTTCTCTCCATCACCGATTACATTTGCCGGCACTCTGTGAAGGATGCCCACCGTTTCGTCACCTATTACAAAAAATCTGTACTCCTTACCTTCTACAAACTCCTCTACTAGTATAGAACGGTCCTCACTAAAGGCCATATCCACTGCCTTTTCATAATCACTTCTGCTAAATCCGGCCTTAAAAATACTTATCCCCAAGCCAAAATTTGTGGATTTTGGTTTTACTACCGTACCCGTATTTTTGTAGTCTAGGTAGTCTGCCTTAGCCTCAGAAGGATCATCGTAGTTTTCACCCCTCGGAACCACTATGCCGTTATCTGCAAGCACTCTTTTTGTGACCACTTTGTTTTCCATTATAAGTGCCGTAATATATGAGTCCAGCGAGGTCTTTGTGGCCTGTTTGATGTATTCTTTTTTTACTCCGTTGTCTAAGAGCACAAAGTTTTCACTTCTGTCTACGATCTCGAACTTAACACCTCTTTTTATAGCCTCTTTCAATACTATCTGAGTTGAAAGTTCTAAATCTTCGTAGCCTTTTAGGGCAAAACTTTTCTTCCTGCTCTCTTCAAGGGATTTTTTAGCTTTTTCTAAATGAAAATTGATAAATCCTTCCTCTTTTATGCCTTTTAGAAGACGTGAAACATAGTGTTTATCTTCGTTCTCAATTTTATCTTTTTGAAAATTGATTATCTCCCTGTATTTTTCACTCAAAATACCAAGTTCGTCAAAGTAGCTTGTCATCTCATCGATGATTTCTCCGGCCCATTTTCTAGCAGTTATTGAGCTTTTTCCATCTTTGTCTAAAAGGAGCTCTTTATTTCTTCCCATTGTCGCTAGAAGTTCTTGGTTTTTGACTGAACTCTTATACTGACCTTCACCGAACTCAGTGGTTTCATCCTTTAAAAGAAGGTAAATAATAAACAGGTGCACAAATTCCAAATCAAAGATGTCGACACCTATTCTGCTGAAAGGATTTAGGTCAAGAGACCTGAATTCTAGGTATTCTACTCCGTCTTTTTCGAGAGAATCTAGTATTTTTGTCTTTTTTTTGGATTTAAGTCTTATGGAGCTGTAGTACTCTTTGGCTTCTTGTAGGATATCTTTCTTTATGAGCCCTTTTATGTCAGAGACATATTCTGTGATATTACTGTGGGAAACATAAATTTCATCTATATTTTTATAGCCGCATATTCCGTTTCTAAAAGAAAGTGTGTCCTCAAAATAATAGGAATCGTCCTTTAATTGGGACATTTTTTCTATACATTCTCTTCTATAAGTAGCGTGTATAGGAGAACTAGCCCCGAAGAGATAGATGAAAATCCATCCGTATCTAAAGTGATTTCTTGCTATTTTAAGGTAGAGTTGATTTTTAAAGTTTTGAAAGTTTTGAAACTCTGAATTATCTGAAATCTCATCGTAGAGTTTTTCCAAAAATTTATCTGAAAAAGAAAAATTATAATGTATCCCTGATAAAAGCTGAAGTTTCTTACCGTATTTTTTCGAAAGCCGCTCTCTGTATTCCTTGTTGAGTTTTCCCTCTTCTCCGTGGAAGACCCCTATTGGAATCTCGTCCTCTTCAGGTAGAATAGGTGGAATGCTCTGCGGCCATAAATACTCATTTTTTAATGACGTACTCACAATATCGTGTATATTTTCCAGGAAAGTATAGGCCTTTTCAACAGTTTCAAAACTAGGAGTTATCATTTCCAGCTGGCTTTCTGAAAAATCAATAGTTATATATGGATTTTTGAGCTTGTCACCAAACTCTTCCGGGTGAGGGGTGAGAGCTAACCGCCCGTCTTTGTCCACCCTCAGGTTTTCTTTTTCCAGACCGAAGTTTCCCTTTGTTAAAAAAGATTCTAAGTTTGTTTTTTTTATTAAATCTCTGAAATTTAAGTCCATAATCCCTCTCCCCTGACATTGATATAAATTTTTCTTAAGCTTCTTAAAAATAATCCTGAAAGAATAATTCCTTTGAAAATACTGGTCAAGGCTATACTAATCCAGACGCCGTTTATGCCCATCCTAGATTCATGAGACAGATAGTAGGCTATAGGTATCCTCATCCCTGTAAAAATTATGCTGACTGTAGAGGGGATTTTAGGTCTTCCAATACCGCTGAATGAAGCGTTGCTTATTATTTCAATGCACATGAAAAACTGTGACACTCCTATTATCCTTAGATAATTTACACCTATATCCACTGCCCTGCCTTCTCTTATAAATATCTTTATAAGTTCCTCTGGGAAAACTACAAAGAGAAAAGTTGCAATTCCTCCGATAATACCAGCCATTAAAAAGGCTGTTTTATAACCTTCTGATATTCTTTTATACTTTTTAGCCCCGTAATTTTGACCTATAAAACTAGCTACGGCACCATAGAGTCCACCGGCAGTCATATAAGCTATAGATTCTATTTGAAGTCCTATCTTCTGAGCAGCTATTGCATCTGGCCCCCATTTAGCTATTATTTTTGCTATGAGTATCCCAAATCCGGTAAAGAGAACTCTTTGCACTGCGATGGGCAGTCCCAAATTCAGTATTTCTTTTATCTTGTTTAATTCATAGCTGAACAGGTTTTTTATGGAGAAATAATCCCTAGAGGCCCTCCAAAATAAAAACATGTTCAGTGCCTGGGATATTATGGTGGCCAGTGCAGCACCTGCAACCCCCATATCTAGTACAAATATAAGTAATGGATCTAGTATAATATTTAAAATTACACCCACTGCATTTATTTTAAATGGAAGTTTACTTTCTCCAAAACTATTTAGAATTCTTGTAAAAAGAAAATTTGAAAACTTAAATCCAAGTCCCAATCCAGTTATTACAAGGTATGTTTTTGCCATACTCTCTACTTCTTTATTATTCAGTTGAAAATAACCTATTAGGTCGTCTCTAAAAAATATTAAACCACTTATAAAGCAGATAAACATTATAAAATTTACAAGAAAAGCATTTTTTATGCATTCTTCGGCGTCTTTATAATCCTTAGATCCTATACTGTGGGACACCTTTATACCGGCACCTGTTACCACCATAGAGTTGAGGGCATATCCAAAATTTACAAAAAACATTGCTGTCCCTATTCCTGCTATGGCATTGCTTCCTAGTCTACCTATCCACAGCATATCAACTAGTCCATATGCCATTTGTAAAAAGGAAGACCCCATTATCGGTATCGCTAGTGATATGAGCAACTTACTTATGGGTCCCTCTGTTAATCTATTTACTTTTTTCATTGAATTTTAGCTCACCTCTTGAAAGTATATATTGTATCAGAGATAATTTTTTTGGTAACTGAAAAGCCCTTCTATCCACTTTCTTTCGAAAACGAACAATCATAATTATATACTCTTTAATGCTAAAATAGCAATGTTTTTTTGAAGATAGGAACTAATTCTACCATTGGATTGTTCTGCATGGATGATGGGGTAGTTTGGGTTTTATAATTTTTATAGATATGGACACGGTGTGGTATAATAAGTTTGTTTTGAGAGGGTTTGCAATAATTTAGAGCATTTTTTATAATTTGAAGGAAATGTCATTTGAATGAGTATAAATGTTAGAGATTGCATGAGACCCATATCAAAGGTCAAAGGTAGTTATTCTGAAACGTAAAAAATATAAAGCATCAGGAGGTAATACAAAATATGGGACACAATTTTTTTCCACTGTTCGTAGATTTGAACGGAAAGAGATGTATTGTTATAGGAGCCGGCAACATAGCCTACAGAAAAATAAAAACCCTATTAAATTACGGGGCAAAGGTAGAGGTAATAACCAAAGATGTGGCTGAAGAGAAGATACTTGAACTTCAAGATATTAAAATATCAACGAGAGAGTTTTCCATGGAAGACCTTAAAGATGTGTTTTTGGTAGTTGCCGCCACCAATAACAGTGACTTCAACAGAAAGATATATAAGGCTTGCAATGAAAATAATATACTTGTAAATAACATGACATCAAAAGTGGATATGAATGCTAGATTTGCAGCAGTATACGAAAGTAAATCGGTACAGGTGGCAGTGTCTTCCAAGGGATATCCAAAAAAATCATTGGAAATAAGAGACAGCATAAAAAAAATGCTGGAAAAAAATTAATAAATACCAAAATAAAAACTTAAGAATTTACTGGATCGGAGGTAGCATAAAGTGAAAAAGTTTTGGGGGAAATTTCTTAGAAGTACAGCTGTAATTTGCTTATTTATAATTTTTGCAGTTAATTACAGATTTGAAATGATAAAATCCATTGATAAATTTAAAAAAGAATCGGACGAAAATCATAGTTTTATGGATCAAAGTATCTCTTCGGTAAATGAACTTCTCAGTATTCTCGAAACTTCAGGAACAATGTACTATAAGAAAAATTCAAGAGTTGAAAACAATGATTTTAACTTTAAATATTTTCAGAAAGACAATATATATGTATCCACAGACGAAGCAGAAAGAACGGTTGTATGGATAGATAAAATAAGCTCAAGCTGGGCTGTAAAAAAAGAGCTGGATATGTCTGAGGTCATTGCAACCAACTACGGGAATATATCAAAAGTTCTGCCTGAGGTTGCCTATATATATTATGTGTCAGATAGCGGTTTTATAAATATTTTTCCCAAGGTGCCAAAAGAAAAGTATTCTTTACTGAAAGATATCAATAAACTTGATTTTATAAAAAAAAAGCTTTCAATAAATAAAAAGAGGGGAGAAACAGAACCATTTTGGAGTGAGATATACAAAGATCCTTTAGGGGATGACTTGCTCATCACCAGAGGAGTTCCCGTATATGACGGGAATACACTGAAGGGTCTGATAACAATAGGGTTAAAAAGTGATTTTTTTATAAAAAAAATAAATTCAAATCTTATAAGCGATTTTTTTCTAGTAGATGGCAGAGATAATGCACTATCTAGTAGAAATTTTGATACTAAAGAAGTATCAAAATTCTATGATATTCTCCCCAAAAAGATTTATGAGAAGAGATATAAGCTCCCGGATATGCAGCCCTGTGATATAGAAAAGATAGGAAAATATTATGTTTATTATGAACAGTCTAATTCTGCTCCTTGGAGGGTCTATTATGTAACAAATATCTTGAAATTAAATTCTGAGCTTCTAAAGGGCAACTTGGTTTTTATAGCTTTCTGGTTCATGGCCCTGATTTTTTTATACGGTTCTTCAAAACGGAAGGCTGTAGTGGTCGACAGCCAGCAGACAATAGAAAAACTCCAGATTATGCTCAGAAAAATTGACAAAGAGGTCGAAAAGGATTTTTTGACTGGTGCTTACAACAGAAAAGGTTTTACCAAAATAACAAATCTAGAACTAGACAGAATGAAACGATATCATATAGATGCCTGTGTAGTTATGATGGATATAGACCACTTTAAAAAATTCAATGATACTTACGGACATGCATGTGGTGATTTTGTTTTAAAGTCTTTTGTAAAAGTTGTCACTAAAAATATCCGTCTCAGCGATATAGTGGGTAGATGGGGAGGTGAGGAGTTTCTGATACTCCTTCCTGAGACAGACTACAAGGGAGCACTTCTTGCGGCGGAGAAAATAAGAAAGATGGTGGAACGGGAAACCTTCTACTACCACAAACAGTCACTTAAAATCACCGTAACCATGGGAGTCTCAAACCTGAATGTAAGAAAAACACTAGAAAAAACAGTTGAAGAGGCAGATGAGGCCATGTATGTAGGAAAAAAAGACGGAAGGAACCGTGTGGTAGGGTACCAGGATATCATGTCAAAAGATAAAGATCTAAAATGGAAGAAATAAAAAAATTATGTATTAAAGTTTAATTGAAATTTATATGAAAAAAGAGGCAGAAAAATTAATTTCTGTCTCTTTTTAATTTTACTGTTGCATCTTCTATTAAGGAATAAAGAATGGGGATGATTATAAGAGTGAGAAGTGTAGATAGAGAAAGTCCAAAAATAACTGCAATAGCCATTCCGTTGTACATCTCAGCCCCTTCCCCTTTGCTTACTGCTAGTGGGATCATACCGAAAACAGTAGTCAGAGTGGTCATGACAATAGGTCTGAGTCTAGTTTCACCGGCTTCTATAAGAGAATCTCTCATACCGGCCCCCCTCATTCTAAGTAGGTTAATATAGTCTATTAGCACAATGGCATTATTTACAACTATTCCAACTAACATTATTATACCGACCATTACCATAATATCTAGCTTTCTTCCTGTGATAAAAAGACCGAAAAATACTCCGATTACAGAGAGAGGTATAGCCCCTACTATGATAAAGGGGAGGATAAATGACTCAAACTGGGATACCAAAATAAAGTAAACTACAAAGACTGACAGCACAAGTGCTATATTTAGATCAGTCATAGCCTCGTTTAGCTGCTGTCCCTCTCCTCCAAATCCAAAGGACACTGTCTTTGGAGGGTTGAGTTTCTGAAATTCCTCAGCCATGAAAAGCTGGGCTTCTTTCAGAGTATAGTCATCTCCTAGGTTGGCAGATATTGTTACTTTTCTTATTTTGTTTTTTCTTTCTACCAGAGATGAGCCCTCTTCTATTTTTACAGTTGCGACATCTCTTATTTTTATAGAAACACCCTGTGCATTTTTTATTTTGGAGTCTAGAAATTTGTCTATGGATGTTCGAAACTCTTCTGCTAATTGTACGGTAACATCTATCTCTTCGTTGTCAGTCTTGATGGTGATGGGATCATCTCCCAGTATCTGGTAGCTAAGAGCCTGGGCAATCTCTGTGACTCTAAGTCCATAAGACTGTGCTCTGTCCCTGTTTATGATTATTTTGGCCTGAGGCCCCCCACCCTCTATAGAGGATTTGAAGTCAACCAGTCCTTTTTTCTTTTTCATGACTTCAAAGAGCTGCTTCGTGATAGATTCCATTTGAAGATAGTTGGATGAATATATCTCAAACTGGAAATCCCTTTCGGAATTTTGAGGCCCCCTGAAAACAGTGGTGAGATTGAGCTTCACATCTGGGATTTTTGACAGATCACTTCTGAGAGAATCCACTATGGCAAAAACATCACGATTTCTGTCTTTTTTCTTTTTTAACTCCACGTTTATAGCGATCTGACTGGAATTCCCCGTGGTGCTATATCTGACCATCTCATTATTCTCTTTTTCTTTTACCACCCTGTTTTCAAGGAGCTGGGATGTCCGTTCTGACATGGAGATCTCCATTCCGGCCGGTAGCTCTGCTATTATTGTATACTGACTTTCATCCTGTTCTGGCATGAATTCTCCGCCTATTGTCCCTGCTATAAAAAGCGATATAACAAAGAGCATTATAGTTACAAAAAGGGTTTTCAATCTGTGAATCAGTGATATTTCCAGAAGTTTCATATAGACTATTCTTATTCTTTTTAATATTCTTCCGTCCTCACTATGTTTCTCTTCCTTTTCAAGTATCTTGCTAGATATCATGGGCACGAAGGTAAGGGCCACTATAAGAGAAGCGAGCAGAGAGAATGAGATGGTATAGGACATGTCGCTGAATATCTCTTTTGCTATCCCCTCTCTTAAGACGATAGGTATAAATACAGCCACAGTGGTAGCGGTAGAGGCTAAAATTGGCATGGCGATCTCTCTAGCACCTTCTCCTGCAGCTTCTGAAGGATTCTTTTTCAATTCTTTATAATGCCTGTATATGTTATCTAAAACCACGACAGAGTTGTCTACTAGCATCCCCACTCCGAGGGATAGACCCATAAGGGAGATGACATTCAGCGATATCCCCTTCATGTCCATAAAGGCAAAGGTGAATATGATAGAAGACGGGATAGCCAGGGCTATTATTGCGGTGGCTCTAAAACTCTTTAGAAAGATAAAAAGAATTATAGAGGCCAATACAAGTCCTGTTATGGCATTGTTTTTTACGGTGCTGATAGACTGATTTATAAATTTTGATGCGTCATAACCTACGGAAAGGTAGGTTTTTGCAGGCAGATACGGGGACACCTCTTGCATATCTGCTTTTATCTTGTCAGCGATATCCACAATATTTCCGTCTTCTGCCTTATTTACCATGACAGAGACTGCAGGCTGACCGTTTACCCTGTAAAATGAATCACGGTCCTTATGTGTAAGGGTTACAGTGGCTACATCCTTTAGTCTCAGTATCTTCGAATTAAGATTTGATATGACGATGTTTTCTATCTGTGAGACACTTTCTAATTCTCCCTCTATTTTCACGAGATAGTTTTTTTCACCGGATTTTATCTCACCTATGGGGATATTTATGTTTGACTGTTTTATAATGTTAAATATATCTACGGCACTCAAATTGTAGGAGTCTAGTTTGTAGGGATTCAGCTCCACCAGCACCTCTTTTTCTAGTCCACCTCTCACTGTGACGTCGCCAACCCCTTTTATTCTCTGAAATCTGGGTTTTATGAGATTTTCAGCAGTGGACCTCAAGGAGGTGATGTCGTCCCCTATATAATCCACCAGTATAGAGGTCTCGGCCCCTATATCAATTTTGTCTGTGACCGGCTCATCAATATCATCAGGAAGTTCGCTCCTTATCTTGTTTACCTCTGTCTGGATAAGATCCACCTTATCATCAGAGTTGGTTCCGTAATCAAACTCGATAACTATCTGTGAAAACCCCTGTCCTGAATAGGAATAAAAGTTTTTTATCCCTTCTACCAGGGATACGGCATCTTCTAGCTTTCTTGTGACAAGTTTGTCCATATCTTCTGGAGATGCCCCTGGCCAGTAGGTCACCACAGTGGCCACAGGGATATTAAAATTTGGCAGCAGGGCCACGGGCATCTGTGAAAGGCTCAGTAGCCCTACAACGATCATTGTTACGATTAGCATGAGGGTAGTTGCAGGTTTTTTTATGGCAATAACTGGAATATCTCTCATACTATTCGACCTCCTTGATGCTGTCTCCATTTTCTAAAAGGTATTGTCCCTGCACTACAATCTTATCTCCAGAAGACACTTCAGAAGATAGAACCTCATAAAAGGTATCAGACTCCATACCTGTCTTTATACGGATTACTTTTGCCTCTCCATCTTTTGCAATGGCGATATAGCTCAGAAGATCTTTTACCATGACAGCTTCTTTTGGAACTGCGAGGACATTTTTAGGGTTTGATTCGAGCCTTACCTCAGAATACATACCTTTTTTCAGTAGCCCGTCACTGTTGTCTATGGATATTTTTACTGTGAATTTTTTTGTAGCTGGACTGGCAGAAGGATTTATCTCGTATACCTTGCCTATTACTGTCTGTGATATATCTGGAATATATATATCTATTTTTTTTTCGAGAGAAATATTTGATATATCTTCCCCTGAAACCCCCATCTCCACCTTCATAAAAGAGTCGTCTATTACGCTAAAAAGAAACTTCTTTTCGTCAATATACTGGTAGAGATCTAAATCCATATCTGTGATTACTCCTGAAATTTTGGCTTTTACCATGAGGTCATTATAATCTTCCTTTGCAGCGTTGAATTCAGCTAGTGCCAGCTGGTAGTCGGCTTCTGACATGGAGATGTCATATTTCCAGCTTTCGTCATCTCTGTATTTTTTGTAAAGGAGGTAGGTCGCCTCCTTCTCCTTGACTATACCGTTTTTTAGTGATTCATATGTCACTTTTGCCTGTTCAAAAGAACTTAAAAGTTCCATATATTCCTTTTCAGAGATGAGCCTTTCTTTATAAAGAGTTTCATTTCCTGTAAAGGTGGCTTTTTTCTCGTTGAAATTCTTTTCTGCAGCAGTGAGGTCGCCTTTTGACGAGATATAGGCAGATTTTGCCTCTTCATATTTTTGGAGGATCTCATCCTTTGAGAATTTTTTTGTTTTTTCCATCTGAGATCTCTTATTCTCCATATCAGCTTTGGCTCTAAAATATCTTGAGGAGACAGTCTCATTTTTTATAGTGAGCACGACATCACCTTTTGCCGTTCTTTCACCGTTTTTAAAGTTTATCTCCCTTATCTCTCCGCCCTTTTCTGTGACTTGCTCTACTTGGGAGATGGGCACTATGTCGGAATTGTCAACAACCCTCTTATACATCTCTAAACTTTTTACAATTACTGTTTTTACTGGCTTTATCTCCTTTGGAATAGTTTCATCCTGTTTTTTTTCTCCGCATCCTGAGAAGAGGGCAAGTATCATCAGTGTGATTATAGATTTCATCATAATACTTCACTTCCTTGTGGTAATATGGCAGTAAAAAAGTACCGTCTATCTTTTTAAAATAAATTTTTTCAAAACAAAGGCCTCTGCAAAGTAGATGGAGTTTATAATCACTATTGTAGCTCCTGTGGGGATATCCAGTATATAGGAGACAAAAATTCCAAGTACCACCGAGGTAGAGGAAAATAAGGCTGAAAAAGCAAGGGTGCTTTTGAAACCTCTCGATATCTGCAGAGCGGTGACCGCAGGAAAGATAATCAGTGAGGAGATGAGCATAGTTCCTACGATTCTTATTCCGAGGGCTATGGTGACAGATGTGAATATTATGAGGAGCTGGTTTAGTAGTCTTACATTTAGCCCCTGTGAAAGTGCAAACTCCTCATCGTAAGTTATGGTGAAAAGATCCGGATAAAAAAGAATGACCCCTGCGACCACCGTCACGCACAGCAGCCCCGACATTATTATCTCCCCCTTTGTTATTATGAGAATATTACCGAAGAGAAAGCTAAAAAGGTCCACATTGAAGCCCTTTGACAGACTTGCTATGAGCACACCTAGGGAAACGGCCAGGGAAGAGACAAGGCCTATGGCGGCATCACCGTCGATATTAGCTTTTTCATTGAGCTTCAGTATGAGGAAGGATGCCAGTATGACAAGTGGAACTGACACCAGTATAGGGGACAGAGAAAACATTATCCCTAAGGCAACAGTGGCAAAAGCTACATGGGCCAGACCATCCCCTATAAGGGAAAGGTTTTTTAGTACCAAAAACGGTCCTAAAAAAGAGCAGGAGAGGGATATGAATACTCCTGAAATAATTGCTCTCTGTATAAAAGAGAAACTAAGTGCCTGTACTAATTCGTTAGTGATCATCGGTATGCCTCCAGCAAAATTGGTGTTGTGAGATTGGGCCAAAGTAAGCTGTCATTTTATCTGACTGGCAGAACTCATCATAATTTCCATAGAAAACAAGTGACCTGTCCAAATAAAGCATTTTAGAGGTATGTTTCCCTATTCCACCCACATCATGAGAGACAAAAAGTATTGTTACATTCTCACGGACATTTATATCTTTCAGAAGTTCATAGAACTCATTTCTCACTTTTGGGTCTAAGGCAGATGTCGGTTCATCTAAAAATAAAATTTTAGGTTTTGATACCAGAGCTCTTGCTAGAAGGACTCTCTGCTGCTGGCCTCCTGAAAGATTTCCTATGGATTTGTCTGCCAGTTTTTCTATTTTCAGTTTTTTTAAGAGCTCATCTACACCGTTCCATTCCTCTTTGGTGAGATACCTAGGGAATGTTTTTTTCCCCAGTAGACCGGAAGCTACTACCTCCCTTACCTTTCCGGGGAAGGTCTTATCCACTTTAAAACTCTTTTGCGGAAGATAACCTATCTCTCCCGGATTCACATTATGATATTGTACGCTTCCTATGCTTCCCTTTATTATTCCAACCATGGTTTTAACAAGGGTGGTTTTCCCGGATCCGTTTGGGCCTACTATACCTATATAATCTCCTATATTAACGTCAAAGGATATATTTTCTAAAATTCTGACATCATTGTAGGCAATATTTAGTTTATCCACAGAAATGATTATATCACTCATTTTTTTAAACCTCTTTTCAGATTTTTTAAGTTTCCCTCCATTATGTCTATGTAGCTTTTCCCAGCCTTTAGGTCCTCTTTGGAGAGGTTGTGGGCACCGTGTAGGAGGAGAATCTCTGCCCCAGTTTCTCTGGCTATGAGTTTTGCACTTTTAGGGTTTATAAGTTCTTCGAAGTAGATATGAGAATACCCACCTTTTTTAATAGTGGTGATGAGCTCTGCCATACGTCTAGGAGTGGGCTCGGCATCTGGGGAAAAGCTCCTGTAAGGGGTGGTAAAAGTGAGGTCGTAGCGTTTGGCAAAATATCCAAAAACCATATGACCTGCAAAAACCACATCTCTTCTATCTATACTGGAAAGTTCTTTTTCTATTTTCTGGTGAAGCTGATAAAGCTTATTTTTATAGGCTTTTGAATTTTGTGTATAGTATTCTCTGTTTTTAGGATCAGCTTGTATAAATGCTTCGGTTACATTATCCACCATTTGCATTGCAAGGAGCGGATCTGTCCATATATGTGGATCACTGTGACCGTGATCTTCGTCTTCGACCTTATTTACACCATGACTAAGGTCACAGATTGTCACCGAATCCGGTAGGTTTCTGCTCATTCTGTGGACCCATGGCTCCATATCTTCACCGGTATAGAGGAGTATGTCAGAAGTCGTTATCCTTACCATATCTCTCGGAGTTGGTTCATAAGAGTGAGCCTCCACCCCGGGAGGCAGGAGCAGAGTAACCTCTGCCATCTCTTTTCCTATATTTCTGGCAAAGTCATAGTTTGGGAATATTGTTGCTATGACTTTTATTTTTTCTCCAAAGGAGAGAACTGTTAAAATAAGTGTAAAAAATGTAGTTATAAATAATCTGTTCATCTTTTTCCTCCTTATTGCATTGCATATAGATTTATTCTGTCAAATCTAAAACATCCTTTATAATTGCTGATAAAATTCATAAGGTATCATAAAATTTTATTATGAAATATAAAAAAATAAACCTTGAGACCAATCTCAAGGTTTATATAGGGGTTATGTCTAAAGGTCAGTATTCGTTTTTAACTTGGTTTTCTGTCTGTACATATCTTCAGCGGCAACATGTGTAAGTTTGTCAAAATCGGTTTCGTCTGTAGGGTAGATGGCACTTCCTATACTTGATAAAATTTCTATTTTTTCATTTTGATGAATATAATCTAATGTGACAGCTTTTCTTATTCTCTCTTTTATGATTTTCACATCTGAGATATCCTCTATATCCGGAATTATGACTAGAAATTCATCTCCTCCGAGTCTGAAGACAGCCTCAGATTTTCTGCAGATTTTCAGGAGCTGTTCTGAGATAAGCTTCAATACCTCATCCCCTGCCTTGTGTCCATAGTTGTCGTTTATACTTTTAAATTCGTTTATATCCAGGAGAAGTATGAGAACCTTAGAACCATTTCTTTTGGCCTTTTCGAAGGTGAGCTGATAAAATTCATCGAGAAATGCCCTGGTATAAAGCCCGGTTAGGTGGTCGTGAATGACCTGGTTTTTGAGTTTGAATTTTGAAATTATATTGTTGTAAAGAAGCAGTGAAGCCAATGAGGTCAGTAAAACGAATATAACAAATTTCGCTATAAATTTATTATTAGAAGCTGTCCATCCATCTTTTGGGATAATAGCTGCACCCCACAGTGTATTGCTAAATTCTATATCGAGGAGTATTGGATCCCTCTGCAGTATAGATCGACTTCCTAAAAAAGGTCTGCCTTTGAAGGTGCTGTCATTAAAAAGAGCTATCTGCAGATTGTTCTGCTTTTCAGACAGAAGAGCCTTTTGCATGAACTTGTCTGCATTGATGACTATACTCACTTGCCCCCAGTAGCCTGTATCATTGACTACGGGGATTCTTATGATAAACCCGCTTCCACCCTGGACAAGCTCTATCGGTCCCTGAAGAATCTGTTTGAGGTTTTTTTTCACTTCTAAAACTTTTTTTCCCTGACCTGGTGTTTTTGCAAGATCCACACCGATGGCATCTTCATTGCCATCTTTTGGGAATACAGACACTATGGTCGTATCTTTTATGGTTGATATGTTCCTGATTAAATGTAACTCATCTTTTAACAGGTTGGTAAGATATTTATCAGACTCCTCTGCTGTTATTTCAGGACGAGTTTTTAGGTAGGCTACATACCCCTTTAGTATATACTCATTTATGTTGAAAAAACTCTCTGTCTCAGATCTGTAGTGAAGAAATTTTTCGATAGTCTCTTCTCTCTCGTGTATTTTACTGTGATAGATCTCTTTTTTCATGGCAGAATAAAATGTGATAGATAATAAGGAGCAGAATCCAATTGCAACTGCAGCTGCTATAATATAATATTTTTTTGAAACATTTTTTTTCACGAAATTTCTCCTTTGCCGAGAATCTGAAAATCCTCCAGTGTAATAATTTTAATTTTACTTTTTCTAATATGAATCATATAACAAAAATATCATAAATCTTTCATCTTAAATTAATCTTATAGTACCATAACCCGATAAAAATAGATCGAAACAAATAAAAAATTAATATTTTTTTATTAATGTATATTATACTTGTTATAGGTGCATAGGTGCAATACTATATAAAATTAACTTAATTATCTGTAACTTAGATTTTAATTGAATCTGCGTAAAAGATCATCACGGGAGGGTGGATTATGGAAATTATAGAATTTAAGACTAATGGGAAATATGAAATGGTTGACATAACTAAGAAAATAAAGGAGATAGTCTACAAAAACAGATGGATGGACGGAATTTTAGTTGTTTTTTCCATGCATACCACAGGGGGAATAACCATAAATGAATCCTATGACCCCGATGTACAGCATGATCTCATAAAGGCCTTAGAGGAGATGGTCCCTGCTGTACAATTCAGACATTTTGAGGGAAATTCTGATGCTCATCTGAAAACTACTCTCGTAGGTACAGATAGCACACTCATAATAGAAAAAGGGGAACTGCTCTTAGGAACATGGCAGGGAGTTTATTTCTGCGAGTTTGATGGTGGCAGAAAAAGGCGGGTTCTCTTAAAATTTATAGGGAGATAATTTTAGGGGCTTATAAAAATAAGTTTTTTTAAATAAAATAGCTAAGTTGATGCCTTTATTAAAATTAAATTATTGAATTTTATAAGGAGTTATTACTTTTCTCTTGAAAGAAAAGTAACCAAAAGTTCAAGGCTGTGAAAAATCAGCTAAATAACCTTGAAAATCCAATATGAATTAGTAAACTCAGAAAACAAGTTTCTGAGAACCAAAAAATATACTCATATAACTCGTTATTTTTTGGCTACTCGCTTCGCTCAGACATCAATTTTTTCTAAAGATTTTACTGCGGTTATTCTTAACACTGATTCTATCAATGCCATTTAAAGACTAAAAATTAAAGTCTTTAAAATCTTTTAAAAGGTCTTAAAGTGCCTATTCGCAGGACGAGCGTGAAGAAATATAATCAATTTTACGTTAAGAAAATATAATGTTTGAGCGTAGCGAGTTTTGTATTTTTAGTAAAATTGATTATATTTTAGCTTGGACAAGACAAGGCTTGATTTTTGGTTACTTTTCATCAAGGAAAAGTGACAGAAGAGTTTGGATAAATTCAGTGATTTATGAGAATTTCTTTCAAATATCAACCTGAGTTATATAACAATTACTTTATATATGAATCCTAGGAGATAAATTTATGAAACTGGAAAACAGGATAAGAATCTATATATTAACTCTGTTGACATTGAGCCTAGTCCTCACATCTGCACTGCTGAAATTCTTTTTGTAGAAAAGAGGAAAGGGAGAAAGGCTGACGTATACATTTCCAGAGGTGATGTATATGTCTAAAATCGAGAATTTGAGGCATGAGATGGAAAAAAAGGGTTATCTGATAACCGAGGAAAGCCCGTCTTTGGGAGAGATTACACTTCGGGAAGGAAGAGGCGGGCATATAATAATGGAGATAGAAAATATCGAGCGGGAAAAGATAAAAAATTTATTGAATAATCTCCATTGCAGAACCATGATAAGGGTCAAAGATGACGGTATAACTCAATTTATAATAAAAATGTAAGCAGTGTATCAAGACGGCACTGCTTTTTTTATTCCCTCCAATAAAGCGAGATTACATGTATTATATTGGGTTGATATTCTTGACTTGGTATAAAAACTCAAGTATAAATGTATTGTTGCTTTATGAAATGTATGTTTATAAAGATTCCTAAAGTAAATTCTGGATAAATTGAAAATAGATAGATTTTATATTGTAAAAAGAGGTTATTTAAAAATATTTTAGAATGGTATTGATACTGTGAATAAATCTAAAAAAATAAAAAATGAGGGATGATATGGAAAAAATATATGATCTGATAATATTGGGCGGCGGACCTGCTGGTCTTTCGGCGGGACTGTATGCAGGAAGAGCCAGATTAGATACAGTTATAATAGAAAAAAGTATTGCCGGTGGTCAGGCAGCGACAACTTCTGACATTGACAATTATCCAGGTGTGAGAAATGCCAAAGGCCCTGAAGTTTCTCAAGTAATGAAAAATCAGGCAGAGGATTTTGGCACAGAATTTATCACCGGAGATGTATCGGAAGTGGATTTTTCCGGGGAGATAAAAGTTGTGAAAACAACTAGCGGAGAGTATAGGGGAAGGTCTGTGATAATATCCACAGGGGCCAGACCAAAAAAACTAGGTTTTCCAGGGGAGGCAGAGTATACAGGAAGAGGGGTTGCCTACTGTGCCACATGCGACGGAGAGTTTTTCACAGACCTAGAAGTTTTTGTACTAGGTGCTGGTTATGCAGCTGCCGAGGAAGCTATATACCTCACCAGATTTGCAAAAAAGGTCACGATTATTGCCAGGGAACCTGAGTTTACTTGTGCTAAATCTATTGCTGAAAAAGTCTTTGAAAATGAAAAGATAGAGGTCATATTCAACACGGAAATAGTTGAGGCCTCTGGTGACGAGATGATAAATTATGCTAAATTTAAAAACAATCTAACGAATGAGACATGGGAACACAGATCTGAAGAAAATTTTGGAATATTTGTCTTCATTGGCTATGAACCCATTACAGAAAAATTTGTGGGACACGTAAAGATGGATTCTGCAGGGTATATACCTACAGATGAAAATATGAATACAGATATAGAGGGAGTCTATGCTGCAGGGGATCTAAGGCCAAAAATGCTGAGACAGGTGGTGACGGCTGTGGCTGACGGGGCCATAGCAGCTACGGCTGCCGAAAGATACGTGTCAGAATTCAAAAGAAGGCCTGGGAAATCTGAGTCCGAAAAACCCAAGCCAAAGATCCAGACGGAAAAAGATTTAATAAAAAATAAAAAAACTGGATTTTTGAAAGAGGAGACAGCCTATCAGATAGAAGAAGTATTCAGGAAGATGGAAAGAGAGGTCACTTTTGTAACCATCGTAGATGAAAATGTCAAGAAATCCTTAGAACTGAAAGAAATATTGGAAGAGATTGTCGAGCTTGGTGATAAATTAAAACTAGAAGTATATAAAAGAGGAGAAAACCTTGAGTTAGAGAAAAAAATAAATGCAGATAAATACCCTGTAGTTGCCTTCCTTGATAACGAGGGGAGGTATAGAGGGGTAAAATTCCACGGGATACCAGGAGGACATGAACTTAACTCCTTTGTGGCGGCCGTGTACAATCTGGCAGGTCCTGGACAAGAGCTTACTTCGGAAATTTTGGAAAAGATAAAAGAGATAGACAAGAAAATAAATATAAAGGTAGGGGTATCTCTAAGCTGTCACCACTGCCCTGATGCAGTGATAGCAGCCCAGAGGCTGGCTATTGAAAACGAAAATATAGAGGCTGAGATGGTTGATGTTCTTCAGTTTGCAGACATCAGAGCAGAGTATAACATAATGAGTGTACCTGCCATAATTATAAATGACAGCGAAGTATATTTCGGTGCAAAAAAAATAGATGAAATTATTGAAATGCTGAAAAAATAAAAAATTTTTCATAGAAAGGAAAAAATATAGAAGAATTTAAAGTCTAGACAGCCGTTTGTAGCTGCTCACGGAGACTAGGTCTGTCCTGCAAAATGGAAGCCCGGAGAGAAGAGTCTGAAACCAAGCTTAGAATTAATAGGAAAATTATAATATAATATAGGCTCCCGCGGGAGCCTATATTATATTATAGTCATTATTTTTTTTACTTCTTCTACTTTTTCTGCACCCACTAAAACCTCTGCAAGCTTCAGCCCGAAATCTATCCCCAACCCTGCACCGCTTGCAGTAATCAAGTTCCCGTCCTGGACGACCTTTTCTTTTACGAGAATCCCCTCTTTTATGTGATCTTTGACACTGTAATGGCAGATTATTTTTCTCCCTTTCAAAAACCCTGCAGACTCTAAGATAGAAGGTGCAGCGCAGATAGCACCTAGAAATTTATCTGGGTAATCCAAATATTTTTTGGAAAGTTCTATGACTTTTGAGGATTTACTTAGATTCTGATATCCTGGAGACCCTCCTGGAAGAACTATCATATCCCCATCTAAAAAGTCCTCGGAAGAAAGGAGCTTATCCGCCTCTACCGGAATATCTTGAGATGAAACAACTTTTTTTGAATTACTAATGGAAAGGGTGACAACCTCTATACCACACCTCCTAAGAATATCTACAGGGGCAAGTGCCTCTATAGTTTCAAATCCCTCTGCAAGCAAAATATAAACTTTTTTCATGTGGTATCTCCTCCTTAATTTTTATAATATATTTATATTTTACTATACTGTGATTTATGACGCCACCCTCTTATTTAAAAAACCACTGAAAAATAAAAAAGTGATAATTCGAGAAATTAAAAGTGTACATCTTTATCTATATTTCACGGGACTTTTATGTATGTAAAAAAATAATATATAAAAAAACGTTGAAAAAATAGTCACAGAATGGTACTATTACTTTAATTTAAAATTTCTTATTATCGAACAGAGGGACGGGTGGTCTTCGTGGCAACTAAAAATTTTACGAACTGGTATTTTTATTATTATTTTAGAAGCTAGGATTTGTGGTTGGAGTATATACCAAAACAAATCCATTTTGTATTATAAAATATAAAATAAAAATTGGATTTGTATCAGGGCGTTAGTATAAGTAGGAACATAAACCCCATAGGTGCAAACCTATGGGGTTTTTTATCTATAAACTTTAAAAAATTCAAGGGGGAAAATAACATGGTGATCAAGATGAGGAAAGATGCAGGAGAAAAGGAGCTGTTACATTTAGTGGAATTTTTACAAAAGAAAGGTCTAGAGGTCAAAGATGCTTCTAGCGCTGAATTTAAAGTTGTGGGAGTGGTAGGGGACACTTCTGTAATTGATGTAAAAGATATAGAGGCTCTAAACGGTGTAGATAAAGTAACAAGAATCCAGGACCCTTTTAAAAAGGCCAATAGATTGATGAAAAGTGAGGATACAGTAATAGATGTATCTGGAGTTAAAATAGGTGGAGGAACATTTACAGTGATGGCAGGACCTTGTTCTGTAGAATCCAAAGAGCAGATTTTAGAGGTAGCCAATTCAATACAAAAATCAGGAGCACAAATTTTGAGAGGTGGAGCATTCAAGCCCAGAACATCACCATATGCTTTCCAGGGTCTTGAAATGGAGGGGCTCGAACTTCTAAAGGTAGCCAGAAAAGAAACTGGTCTTCCAATAGTGACAGAGATAATGTCACCTTCACATGTTGCAAAATTTGCAGAAGAGGTAGATATAATCCAGGTAGGGGCAAGAAATATGCAAAACTTCGATCTTTTAAAGGAGTTAGGAAAAATAAATACCCCTATACTTTTAAAAAGAGGGATGTCTGCAACTATAGAGGAATGGTTAATGTCAGCTGAATACATAATGGCCGGAGGAAATGAAAATGTCATTCTTTGTGAAAGAGGTATAAGAACTTTTGAAAAATATACAAGAAATACCCTTGACCTAAGTGCAGTCCTAGCTGTAAAAAAACTGAGCCATCTTCCGGTAATAGTTGACCCAAGTCATGCTACTGGAAAAAGATGGATGGTAAAAGACCTTGCCCTTGCAGCAGCAGCAGTAGGAGCAGACGGTCTTATGATAGAGGTCCATAATGACCCGGAAAATGCCCTTTGTGACGGAGCTCAGTCTCTAGAGCCAAAAGCATTTGATGACTTGATGAAATCTGTAAACAGCTTAGTGAAAGCACTGAGAAGTACAGGAGAATAGTAAGTATGAAGATAGCAGTTATAGGTCTAGGGCTTATCGGTGCTTCCGTAGCAAAGGGTCTTCTTGATAATGGTCATGAAGTGTATGGAGTGGACATAGATCAAAACGCCATAAACTACTGTGAAAAAAATAAACTCATATCAAAAGGTTTTTCAGACATGGGAGATGTTTTAGAGAGCTGCGAAATAGTGCTTTTTTCAGTTTATCCCAAGACAATGATAAGATTGACAGAGAAACATATAGAAAAATTCAAGTCAGGAACCATAGTTACAGATGTGAGCGGTGTAAAAAAGGAGGTCGTTGCAAAAATGCAGCGGCTCCTTCCGCCAGATGTTGAGTTTGTAGGGGTACATCCCATGGCCGGCCGTGAAAAAATCGGTGCTGAATATTCCGATCCAAATATTTTTAAAGGAGCCAATTATATAATAACTCCCACAGAGAAAAATAGCAAGGCGGCTCTAGAACTCCTAAAAGGTTTAGGAATAGAACTTGGATTTAAGAGAATAAGCTACCTGACACCAGAAAGGCATGATGAGATGATAGCCTTTACCAGTCAGCTTACCCATGCCATAGCAGTGGCTCTAGTAAACAGTGATAAAGATCCAGATACATATAATTTCACAGGGGACTCGTACAGGGAGCTTACCAGGATAGCAATGATAAATGGTGATCTTTGGAGTGAACTTTTTCTGGAAAATAAGGAAAATCTTATAGATAGAATTGATGAATTTCAAGAAAGATTGGATATAATAAAAGAAGCACTTAAAAATAACGACAGAAAAACTCTCATAAATGAGTTTGAAAAATCTACTAAAAAAAGACTTACTTTGGAAAAATAGGGGGGACAACATGGATATCAAAATAATACCTGGAAAATTAAAGGGTGAGGTAATAATACCGCCTTCAAAAAGCCTTTCTCATAGGGCGATAATAGCAGGGGCTATGGCTAAAGGAAAGAGCAGTGTCACAAATCTAATTATGTCAGATGATATAGAGGCGACTATAGAGGCTATGGAAGCTCTGGGAGTAGCTATTAATAAGGGGGAAAATGACGTAAAAATAGAGGGCACAGGTAGACTTGTAAGAAAAGAAAGCACTATAAACTGCAGAGAATCTGGATCAACTGTAAGATTCCTTGTACCTATCTCATTATTGGCTGATGGAGAGGTGAAATTCATAGGTGAGGGTAGATTGGCTAAGAGACCTCTCACTACTTTTTTTAATATATTTGATGATTTTGGTGTGAAATATGAAAGAGGAGAGGACTATCTTCCTCTTACAATAAACGGTAAACTCAGAGGAGGAAGATACAAAATGAAGGGGAACGTGAGCTCGCAGTTTATAACTGGCCTCATGTATACACTTCCAAAATTAGAAGAGGATTCGGTAATAGAGATCACTACACCTCTCGAGTCAATAGGATATGTTGACCTTACTCTGGATATACTGAAAAAATCAGGTATTGAGATAGAAAATAAAGATTACAGGGAGTTTCATATAAAAGGACAACAGGAATTTAAACCTGTAAATTACCGTGTAGAGGGTGACTATTCTCAAGGTGCTTTCTGGATGGTAGCTGCCACATTAGGAGCAGGACTAGACTGCATAGGACTAGAGAAAGAATCCCTTCAGGGGGATAAGGAGATCCTTGATATAATAACAAAAATGGGCGGAACTGTTAAAAATACTTCTAAGGGTCTCACATCGGAATTTACCAAAACAAAGGGTGCAGTGATCGATCTGTCACAATGCCCTGATCTGGGTCCTATTGTGACTGTGATGGCATCAGTAAGTGAAGGGGAGACTAGAATAGTAAACGCTCAGAGACTGCGTATAAAAGAATCTGACAGAATTACAGCTATGGTTACTGAGCTTAATAAAGTAGGGGCAGATATAACAGAAACAGAAGACGGTATGATCATAAGAGGAGTAAAAAAACTGAAAGGCGGAGCAAAAGTATCTAGCTGGAATGACCACAGGATCGCTATGGCCATGGCAGTAGCCTCTACTCAGTGTGAAGAGCCTATAATTATAGAGGGTGCAGAATCAGTTAAAAAATCTTATCCTCATTTTTGGGAGCATTTTGAGCAGCTAGGCGGAAAGGTCGAGGTATTATAATGGGTAAAGACCTTAAAGAGCTCAGAGATGAAATCGAAGTTATAGACAAAGAGATGATAAAACTCTATTTGAGAAGAATGGAGATAGTAAAAGGCGTGGCACTTTACAAGCAGGAGCACGGCATGGATGTTCTTGACAGGTCTAGGGAAATAGAGCTCCTTGAAAAAACATCGGCCCTTGTCCCAGAAGAAGATCTGAGAAAGTATTACAGAGAGCTTCTAGAGAAACAGATGGAGCTCTCAAGGGATTACCAGAGAAAAATATTGGGTCTCAAAACAAAAGTGGCATACCAGGGTGTAGAGGGAGCTTTTCAGCATATTGCCCTTAAAGAGATTTTTGAGAAATGTGAAGAAAATTCTTATCTCACCTTTGAAGAAGTTTTTAGAGCAGTATCTAGCAAGGAAGTTGATTTTGGTGTACTTCCGATAGAAAATTCCAGCACAGGAGAGATCAGCGAAATATTTGATCTATTGAGAAAATATAACTGCTATATAACAAAAGTGCACTCTCTCAAAATTGAGCAACACCTATTGGGTGTAAAAGGTTCAAAAATTTCAGACATAAAAGAGGTTTATTCTCATCCTCAAGGGTTTCTGCAGTCATCTAAATTTCTCTATGGAAGAGGATGGAAGGAAATACCTTATCATAACACCGCAGTAAGTGCAAAATATGTCAGTGATCAAAAGGACAAGACAAAGGGAACCATAGGAAGCTATGAGACTGCTAGTCTTTACAACCTTGATATTTTGGCAGAGAGCATAAATACAAATGATCAGAACCAGACTAAATTTATTGTGATATCTTCAGAAAAACCAGATGTTGGAGATACTTGTGCTCTTATACTTACAGTTCCACACGAATCAGGTTCTCTGATGAAAATAGTGGATGCAATCGGTAACCGAGGATATAATATGCTCAACATAAAATCAAGACCTGTAAAAAATGTCCCGTGGGAATATTTTTTCTTTATTGAATTCCAGGGAGATATGGACAACTCAAAAGAACTTATTGAGGAACTAAAAGAGAACAGTCTATCTTTTAAAATTGTGGGAAGATACCAAAAACTGGAGGGGATAAAATGAAAACCCTCCTAACAGAAAATTCAAAAGACAAGATGGTAGAAGATACTGTATTTAAAGTGGTAGCAGAGGCTATGAATGCAGTAAAAATACACGGAGATAAAGTAGTAAATGCCACGCTGGGATCCCTTTCAGATGAAAATGGGAATCTTGTGACAATGGAAAGTGTCTGGGAAGAGTATAAAAACATAGATGTGAAGGAACTGGCTTCTTATTCTGCATCTTTTAGAGGCGAAGCTGACTATATAGAGGCTATAGAAAAATGGGTTTTCCAGGGAGTAAAAAAAGAATTTTTTAACGGAATAGTGGCTACTCCTGGGGGGAGTGGTGCAGTAAGTACCACTTTTAAAAACTATCTCGGAAGAGGAGAAACTGTACTTTTGCCTGAGATCGGATGGGGGCCTTACTGGCTCATGGCCAAGGAATTTGGTTTTGAGACAGAGGAGTACTCTCTCTTTGATGGGAATGCTTTTAATATGGAATCTTTTAAGTGCAGATGTAAAGGGATAATGGAAAAACAGGGGAAGATACTGGCAGTAATAAATGATCCGTGTCATAACCCTACAGGATACTCACTTACAACTGACGAATGGAAAAATATAATAGATTTTATGGAAGAACTTAGTAAAAAAGGCCCGGTAATACTTCTTGATGACATTGCTTATATGGATTTTTCAAAGGAGAGAGAGAGAGTAATCAAGGTGATGGAAGAGCTGAATGACAGAAATAAAAACTTTCTTGTTGTTTTTGCTTTTAGCATCTCAAAAACCCTAACTGCTTATGGGCTTAGGGTAGGAGCACAGGTAGCGGTATCATCGTCTCAAGAGGTTATAGATGATTTTATAAGGGCAAATGAGATAAGTGCAAGAGCAGTGTGGTCTAATATACCTAAAGGCGGGATGAAACTCTTTGCAAGGCTAATCTTGGACAAGAACAAAAAAGAAGCTGTGAGCAGAGAAAGAAACAGCTATATAGAACTTTTAAAAGAGAGATCGGATATATTTATATCAGAAGCCCATGAAGTGGGACTTCCTGTGTATCCTTACAGAGAGGGATTCTTTGTGACTATCAAGGTCGAAGATGTCGATAAGCAAAAAGAAATTCATAAAAAACTAAAAGAAAATCTAATATACACCATCTTGGTAAATAAAGGTATAAGGGTGGCAGTATGTTCACTTCCTAAGAGAAAAATAAAGGGGCTTGCAAAAAGAATAAAGGAGGCATTTTTGGATGAATAGTTTTGGGAGAGTGTTCAGGGTATCCATATACGGAGAGTCTCATGGAAAGGGTGTAGGGGTCCTAATCGATGGCTGTCCTGCAGGTATTCCTGTGGATAAAGAGGACTTTGTGGAAGACCTGCTCAGAAGAAAAGCTGGAGGAGCAGGAAGCACCAAAAGAATAGAAAGTGATGAGCCTGTAATTATTTCAGGAATATGTGAAGGGCGTACGACAGGAGCCCCTATAAACATACATTTTGTAAATGGAGATACCAGATCAAAGGATTACGGTCTTTTCAGAAGGATGCCAAGACCCGGGCACTCTGATTTTGTGGCAATGAAGAAATACAACGGAAATAATGATATAAGAGGGGGAGGACATTTCTCAGGAAGACTGACCCTGGCTCTAGTTGCTGCAGGAGTAATTGCAAAAAAAATAATTGCAGGATCTAAGCTCAATGCAAAGTTGATACAGGTTGGGGAGACCGATGTCAGGAATGTATCTGAAGAGGCAATAGACAGCATTCTCACAGAGGTCCAGGAAAGTGGAGATTCTATAGGGGGAATAGTCGAATTTAACGGTGAAAACCTTCCTGTAGGTCTAGGAGAGCCTTTCTTCGGATCGGTAGAGTCACACATCTCTTCTATGGTTTTTTCAGTTCCTGCCGTAAAAGGTATAGAATTCGGTGCAGGGTTTGAAGGGGTAAAACTAAAGGGAAGCCAGCATAACGATTCGATAATAGATGCAAATGGTAAGACCTCTACAAATAATAACGGAGGAATTAACGGAGGAATAACCAATGGAAATCCAGTAGTTTTTAGGGTAGTTATAAAACCTACCCCTAGTATTTATATTCCCCAGGAAACTTTTAATTTTGAGACAGAAAAGATGGATAAATTGCAGATACATGGTCGACACGATGCATGTATAGCAAAACGTGCCACGGTGGTTGTAGAGAATGCAGCAGCGATAGCACTGGCAGACCTTTTTCTTATTAACAAAAGCAGTCAAATATAGGGGTTATTTTATGAATAATAATATTTTTTTAATAGGTTTCATGGGATCAGGGAAAAGTACTGTTGGAAATATTTTATCCAAAAGACTGGGTTATTCCTTTGTGGACACAGATGAACTGGTGGAAGAAGACTGTGAAATCTCTATCTGTACAATGTTTGATAAGTTCGGAGAGAAGTACTTTAGGGAAAAGGAATATGTAGCCTTAAAAAAAGTACTAGAAAATAAAAACCAGGTGGTCTCTACAGGGGGCGGGATAGTGACATATGACAAAAGCAGGGAACTTTTGGAAGGACAAGAGGTCTACTATATTGATGTTGACTCTGAGACTGTGTATCAGAGACTGAAATCTGACAGTACCAGACCACTTTTAAAAAATAGTTCTTTTGAAAAAATGTCAGATCTACTGTCTATTAGGAAAAAAATCTACGAAAATACCTGCACGAGAAAAATTGATGGGAAAAAAGAACCTGAAAAGGTTGCAGAAGATATAATTTTTAATATGACTGTAATTCATGATAAACCTTGAAAACATTAGTTTTCTATATGAAATAATGAGTTTTTTTTAAAAAACTCTTGACTAATGGGAGAAAAAACTGTAAATTAATACAAAACAATGTGAAGGAGGACGAACCATGATAAGATTTACTTGGTGGTGGAAGAATAGCATATCAAACCAATCAAATAAATTATCAGGTTTTGCTGCTCTTTCATAATAAGGGAATTTTTGGAATATACCAAGAAATTCATAAGAAAAAATTATTGTAAGCAATGCCTGTTCCCTAGGGAGCAGGTTTTTTATTACAAATTTTCAAGGACCTGACTGAATAGCGGGTCTTTTTTTATAGGGGGGTAAAATGAAGAAAAAAGTTTATTTCAGGGGAATAACAAAAGAGATTACGACCAACGATCTGTATCTTAAGCTATCAAATGGTGGAAAGGGAATACTTTTTGAGAGTGATGAAAAGGATACTGGCTTTACTTTCATAGGTGGAGGACCGAAGAGGGTATTTGAAGATCGAGTCACAGAATACGTTATAGACGGGGTGTCATATAAAAAGGATAAAAGATTTCTAGAGATAATCAAAGAGTCACTTAGCGGTATAGAGGTAGAAAGTACTCCTAAGCCCTATGTAGGAGGAGCCTACGGAAACGTAGCCTATGACATCATAAGAGATTATGAAGAGCTTCCTATGGAGAATCCCTATGACCCTACGGTAGGCGAAAGTGTCATGATGATCTTTGAAAAGGGTGCAGTGATCAATCATGATACAGGGGAAATGTATTTTACAGCAATAGCAGAAAGTGAGGAAGAGGGAGAAGAGCTTCTCGATGACCTGGAAAAAAGACTTGATAATAAAATAGAAATAAAGGCTTTTAGCAGTGATAGTGAAGATGTAATTGGTAATATGACTCAGGAAGAATTTGAAGATATAGTAAAAAAAGCAAAGGATTATATAGTTCAGGGTGATATTTTCCAGGTAGTTTTGTCTCAGAGATTCAGAGTGACGAGCAGCAAGCATCCCTTTGAAATATATAAAAGATTAAAAGAGATAAATCCATCTCCTTACATGTTTTTCTTGGATTATGGAACTCACCAGATATTGGGAAGTTCTCCAGAGAGACTTGTAAGCTTGCAAGATGGGATAATAAAAACCGTTCCCATTGCAGGGACAAGACCTAGAGGAAAAAATGATGAAGAGGATAAGCAGTTTGCTCTAGACCTCATGGCAGACGATAAAGAAAAGGCGGAACATGTAATGCTTGTAGATCTTGCTAGAAATGATATAGGAAGAGTCTCAGAGATAGGCACTGTAAAGGTGACAGAATATATGGAGGTAAAAAAATATTCTCATGTTATGCATATAGTATCCCTAGTAGAGGGTGAGATAAAAAAAGGGGAAGACGCTTTTTCTGTAATAGCTTCAGTGCTTCCTGCAGGAACTCTTTCTGGAGCTCCTAAAATAAGAGCTATGGAGATAATCGAAGAGTTTGAAAAAGAGAGAAGAGGATTTTACGGAGGGGCAGTAGGTTATATTAATTTCAATGGGAATATGGATACATGCATAACAATTAGGTCGCTAATGCATAAAGATGGAGAGTATACATACCAGGCTGGAGCAGGTATAGTAATGGATTCTGTCCCGGCCAGCGAATATATGGAGTGCAGAAATAAAGGGGCCGCTATAACTAAGATTTTTAGGGGGGAATAACTGATGATACTTTTGATAGACAACTACGACTCGTTTACCTACAACTTATATCACCTTATAGGGGAGCTGTACAGGGATATAAAAGTAGTTAGAAACGACAAGATTACAATAGATGAAATAAGAGAATTAAACCCGGATGTAATAGTCTTGTCTCCAGGACCAAAGGCCCCAAAAGATGCTGGAGTATGTCTAGAGGTGGTGAAAAAACTCTATAAAGAATACCCGATCCTAGGAATATGCCTCGGGCATCAGACTATAGGGGAGGCTTTTGGGGGTGATGTGGTATTAGCCAATCAAGCTGTCCACGGGAAAGTATCATACATCAAACACTCAGGCACAAGTATATTTAAGGGACTTCAGCAGCATCTTCAAATAGCCAGATATCACTCACTTATAGTGCGGAGAAATACAATGCCGGAAATCCTTGAAATACTGGCAGAAACAGATGACGGAGAAGTCATGGCAGTAAAACACAGGGATTACCCAGTGGTTGGGCTGCAGTTTCATCCAGAGTCCATAAATACCCCCGAAGGAAAAAAAATGATGAAAAATTTTTTAGAAGAGGTGATGTAAATGAACGATACATACAGAAAACTATTAGATGGGAATAATCTAACTTCAAAAGAGATGTATATGTTGATGGAAGATATATTTGACGGTAAATTATCTGATATACAGACAGCCTCTATACTCACCGCCTTAAAAATAAAAGGAGAAACCTCCCAGGAGATAATAGGGGGGGCTACCTTTATGAGAGATAGAGCAGTGCCCTTTGAAAATGAGCTAGACTCCTTTGATCCAGTGGGGACAGGTGGAGACGGAATACATAGCATCAACATATCTACCGGAACGGCTTTTATAGCTGCAGCTGCAGGAATAAGAGTAATAAAGCATGGAAACAGATCGGTTTCTAGCAAGTCTGGAAGTGCCGACGTACTGCAAAGTCTGGGAATGGATCTCACTACAACTAAGGAAAACATGAAAATGGCTCTGGAAGAGACTGGGATGTCCTTCCTGTTTGCACCCCTATACCACCAGAGTATGAAAGAGGTTGCAGCTGTGAGAAAATCCATGGGTGTGAGAACAATCTTTAACATCCTCGGCCCTCTATCCAATCCAGGCAAGGCCAATCACATGCTCCTAGGAGTATATGACAAAAGACTTATGGATAATATGGCAGATGCCCTTATAAAGATGGGATGCAAGAGAGCTTTCATTGTTCATGGAATGGAGGACGGAGCCGATGAAATCTCAATTATTGGAAAAACAAGGGTAGTAGAGGTGGAAAACGGAAGGATAAAAGAGTATGAAATATTTCCGGAAAACTTCGGGCTGAAAAGAGCTAGTTTAGAAGATATAAAGGGAGGGGATCCAGATGAAAATAAACAGCTCCTTGTAGATGCTCTTTCAGGAAAAGAGAGAGGGGCCAAAAGGGATATCCTTCTGCTAAATGCAGGAGCAGCACTTTTTATCAATGGGAAAACAGAAAACATAACTGAAGGAGTAAAGCTGGCTGCAAAACTAATAGATGAAGGTGCGGTATTGAAAACTTTAAACAGCTTTATAGAGAGGGTGAAGTAGATGATACTAGATGAAATAGTAAAATCTAAAAAAGAATATCTTAAAAAAAGAGCTCTTGATAAAAAAGGCCTGGCTGAGATGGCAAAGGAGATGGACACTCCGCCGAGCTTTTATGAAGCCATGAAAAAAAACGGACTTTCAATAATTGGCGAGGTAAAAAAGGCCTCCCCATCTAAGGGAGTAATCAAAGAGATGTTTGATCATAAGTCTATAGCTGCATCATACGACAATTGTGTAGACGCAATATCTGTGCTTACAGAGGTTGATTACTTTAAAGGAAATCCTCAGTATCTGAAGGAAGTTTCTGAAATCACAAAACTGCCGACTCTGTGCAAGGATTTTATAATCGATGAGGTCCAGATATATGAGGCTAGAATCCTCGGAGCCTCTGCTGTTCTTCTCATTGTAAGTATTTTAAATGATGAGACTTTAGAAAAATTTATCGCTATAACAAGAGAGCTCAAAATGGAACCCCTTGTAGAGGCCCATACTGCAATGGAAGTCAAAAGAGCTCTAAAGGCTGGGGCTAACATAATAGGGATAAACAACAGAAATCTAAAGACCTTTGACGTGGATCTGAACAACTGCATAGAGCTTTCTAAAAACATCCCAGAAGATGTGCTTGTAATAGGCGAAAGTGGAATAAGCAGAAGGGAGGATGTGAAAAAACTCAAAGAGGGAAGGATAAGCGGTGTCCTCATAGGAGAAGCCTTTATGAGGGTCGCGAGTATAGAGGCTCTAGCCCTGGAATTAAAGGAGGAATTTAATGACTGAGGTAAAGATATGCGGTATAAAAAACCAATCAGATGTGAAGATAATAAATGATCTTAAACCTGACTATATAGGCTTTGTTTTTGCAAAATCAAAAAGACAGGTTACTCTTGAAAAGGCTGCTGAACTTTCTAAAAGTCTAGATGGTAAAATAAAAAAAGTAGGGGTATTTGTAGATGAAACTTCTAAAAATGTAGCAGAGATTGCAAAAACCTGCGGTCTTGATATATTGCAGTTCCATGGTAAGGAACCACCAGAATACTTCAACAATTTTAAAGGTTATGAGATATGGAAAAGTTTTGTAGGAGATGAAAATATATTTGAAAATATAAAAAAATATGACGGCTGTGCAGATGCTTTTTTAGTTGACTCTAGTATTCCAGGGAGTGGCAAGAAATTTGACTGGAATAATATAAAAGGTTTGTCAGAAAGATATAAGATAATTCTGGCAGGAGGACTCAATCCTGAAAATGTTGCCGAGGCCGTTAAAACGGTAAGACCTCAGGTGGTAGATGTGAGTTCTGGTGTAGAGGGAGAAGAGGGGAAATCCCGTGAAAAAGTAGAAAAATTTATAGGGGAGGTAAGATTATATGGATAGAAAATTTGGTGATTTTGGAGGGCAATATGTGCCGGAGACTTTGATGAAGCCTCTTGAAAATTTGGAAAAAGCATACTTGAAATATAAAAATGACGATGAATTTAACAGGGAGCTGAACTACTACCTGAAGGATTATGTGGGGAGAGAGACTCCCCTATACTATGCCGCTTCTCTCACAGAGCATGTAGGTGGGGCAAAGATATACCTAAAAAGAGAAGATCTCAATCATACAGGGGCTCACAAGATAAACAACGTTATGGGCCAGCTTCTCTTAGCCAAAAGAATGGGGAAAACCAAGGTCATAGCAGAAACAGGAGCAGGGCAGCATGGGGTGGCCACTGCCACAGGAGCCGCACTTTTGGGAATGGAGTGCGAAGTTTTTATGGGAGAAGAGGATATTGTTAGACAGCAGATGAACGTGTTCAGAATGAAACTTCTAGGAGCAAAAGTTACCTCTGTAACATCTGGGGCAGGGACTTTGAAAGACGCCACAAATGAAGCCATAAGACAGTGGGTGGCAAGAATAGACGACACATTCTATGTGATAGGATCTGTTGTAGGGCCTCATCCATATCCTACCATGGTAAGAGATTTCCAGAGGATAATAGGAGATGAGACAAAGAAACAGATGATGGAAAAAGAGGGGAGACTTCCTGATGCTGTAGTTGCTGCTATAGGGGGAGGATCAAATGCCATGGGTATATTCTACCCTTTTGTAAATGACAAGGATGTTAGACTTATCGGTGTAGAGGCTGCAGGAGAAGGAGAAAATACAGATAAGCATGCCCTTGCAATGCTTAAGGGAAGCAAGGGAGTCATTCACGGGATGAAAACCTACCTTTTACAGGATGACATGGGGAATATTACTCCGGCACACTCTATATCTGCGGGACTAGATTATCCTGGTGTGGGACCTGAACACGCCTATCTTTATGATACCAAAAGGGCAGAGTATGCCCCTATAGACGACAAAGAGGCATTGGGCGGGTTCAAGCTTCTCTGTGAAGTAGAGGGAATTATTCCGGCCCTAGAAAGTGCACACGCAGTGGCTCATGCGGTAAAAGTAGCGAAAGAGATGTCTAAGGATGAGATTTTGGTAATAAATCTATCTGGGCGTGGAGATAAAGATATAAATACAGTATTAGAAGTATATCAGAAGGGGGAGCTGTAATGGGTAGAATAGAAAATGCACTTAAAAAAGGAGAAAAAAATCTAATAGCGTATCTCACTGCAGGGGACCCGTGCATTGAGAAGACTCCTGAGCTTGTACTGGCCATGGAACGTGGAGGTGCGGCACTTGTAGAGATAGGGATCCCATATTCAGACCCTTTAGCAGATGGACCTGTTATCCAGGCGGCCTCTACAAGAGCTCTGTCAAAGGATATTTCCATCCAAAAAATATTTGATGCAGTTACGGAAATAAGAAAAGAGAGTCAGATACCTTTGGTTTTTTTAGTCTACTACAATACCATACATAATTACGGTGGAGAAGAGTTCCTGAAAAAATGTGAAGAGACAGGTATTGACGGCCTTATTATTCCAGATCTTCCAATAGAAGAGCAAGGAGAGCTTCCAAAGAATCCTGCAGTAAGTATAATCCCTCTTGTGGCACTGAATTCAGGAGACAGAATAGAGAGCATTGTCAAGGATGCCACCGGATTCGTCTACTGTATCTCTTCTTTTGGAGTTACTGGTACAAGGGATACCATCAGCAACAAGGCTTCTGAAATAGTTTCTGAAATAAAAAAATACACAGATATTCCTGTGGCCTTAGGATTTGGTATCTCTCACAATAAGATGGTAGAAGAGGTAAACAAATATGCCGATGCAGCAATTGTAGGAAGTGCTATTGTAAAAGTTATTGAAAAAACCTGCGGAGATAAAAAAGAAGTTGAAGATTTTGTAGCTTCTTTGTTAAAATAATAAATAAAAAAGACAGGTCATGTGACCTGTCTTTTTTATTTAATACACAAAGTTTTACTGGGATTTTTCTGGGATGAGCCTAACTTCTGCATAATTTTCTGTATCCACAGCATAATTCATAAATTTTATCATATTGTGTCTGCTCAATGTCTTTTTATATTTTTCCGGGATGAATATTCTGAAATTGTCTCCAAATATCTCTCTTTTACCTATATAGTCAATCCAGAATTCATTTTTTTTCAAAATTGAGTCATAATTGAAAGCATAGTTTTCGGTGATACTTTGCAATATCCGTTCTTCAAAATTTCCCTGTAAAACATTGCTTAAAACTTTTTTCACTTCATGAGTAACCATATCAGATTTCTGAGGATCGGTACTGTATGAGATAGTTAGATAGTTTTCCTGGAAATTCAGGGGGCTTAATTCCGTATCCGCATAGATCGTATAAATCCCGCCTATTTTTTCTCTTATCTCCTCTAAGAGAATCATATCCAGGATTTTTGCTAACCCTAGATACTTGACCCTGTTTTCATAGGTATACAATCCTTTGTAGGGATAGATTAGTGTAACAGAGACCTTTTTATCAGTCCCTTTATTTACATTCTCCTTTATTATACCTGATGGAAACTTGACATCTAAATTCTCGGGAACCTCTATAGTATCTTTAGATGGGATTCCGGCCAGATATTTCTTCATAAGGGTTTCTATATCCATATCTTTAGTACTTCCCACTATGATCATCTGAAAATCACCTATATTGCTAAACCTGTCCCTAAATACACCAAGGAGATCCTCTTCCTTCACCAGATCTAAATCCTCTAAGGTTATAGGCTTTCTTCTAGGATGATTCTGAGATATAGTTTCCCTTATTTTATCCACAAAAATGGTATTAGGGGAATTTTCCCTATTTTTTATATGCTGTCTCTGAAGCTCCATAAAATTATTGTATATGTCCCTGTCAATTTTTGGATTGGTGAGAAAGGCATTCAAAATCTCCAAGGTGGTTATAAAGTTGCCACGGTCCGTTTCAATATCTATTCCCTCAGTATAATCTGCAATGTAGGGGTGAAACTCTATGTTTTTCCCCTTCATAAAAACATCCGTTTCCACAGGGGAAAGATTTCCGATACCAGATGAGAATATTATCTGCGGAGCTATCTTTGATGCTATATATTCTTTTTCATTCATGAGAGAGCTTCCGCCCTTACTGATGAGTTTTATCAGTATTCTGTCCTTGTCAAAATCTGTTTCTTTGAGGATAACCTCCATATTGTTGGAAAGCTGATAACGTAAAAAATCTTTTTCTTCTATTTTCTTGAATATTTCTCCAGAGGGAGAGTACTTATGGCTCAAAATAGGCTTATTGTCAGTTCTTGTTTCACCCGCTAGCTTTTCATTTTTTACAGAAGCGATTATTTTTTTTATATCGTCATTTGAGGGTATTTGAAGTCCTTTTTTTTCAGGTGCAGTTAAAAAGAAAGTCTTATTGGAATTGGCATAAATCTCTTGTGATTTTTTTAGAATATCTTCGTAGGAAATCTCACTGATTACCTCTTCAAACACATTGACTTCATTCTCTATGTCGGTAAAGACATATCCTTCTAAATAATCTGCAGTAATTTCAGAGGCAATCTCATCATGCTCCCTACTCTCTTTGTTTTTATAGGCATTTTTCATAAACATCAAAAGTTCTGATTTTTCTCCGTCTATTTCCCAAGATGCAGGGCCGTATACAGACAGTTTTTTCATCTGTCTTATAACTTCAGATATTCCTGCCTCAACTTCTTTTTCCTTAAGCATAGCACCTGTCACCTGTACAGTATCATATTTACCAAGGTTGACAAGGTAGCTGTAGCCCTCCCCAAAAGTTGGAGAACTCCCTTTTGAGATGGTGTCAAACCTGGTTTGCAAGACTCCTGCATAGATATCATCGATTAGTGCTCTTTTGTAGCTCTCTCTGTCTCTTATAGGTTCTAGAGACCCCTTGGTAAGCACATCAAAGGTAATACTTATTATCTCTGGGTCGGTAAAAACTGTTACCTCTCCACTTGATTTTCCTATTCGGTATAACGGGCTTTTTTCAAAATTATATTTAGACTGATAGTTAAAATATTTTTCTACAAGAGCCTTTACATGTTTTTTATCAAAATCTCCAACTGCAACTACCGCCATATTCTGAGGGTGATACCATTTGTAGTAGTATCTTTTCAAAAGCTCTGGAGTGGCATTTTTTATGATCTCCGGGTCTCCTATGGGAAACCTGTTACTGTATCTAGAATCGCCGTAGACAGCTTTTTTCTGTGCATCTGAGATCCTCTGAGAAAGGCCCTGTCTCAGTCTCCACTCTTCTAGAATGACACCTCTTTCGTTCCTAGTATCTTTAGGAAGAAAGGTGATATCAGTGGCCCACTCTTTTAGTATCTCAAAAGATTTTTCAAATTCCTCAGGCTTGTCTGTTGGTATCTGAAGCTTATAAATTGTCCTGTCAAAACCGGTAAAAGCATTCAGATCGGCTCCGAAGTTCATACCTATAGACTGAAGATGTTTTACCAGCATATTTTCAGGATAATTTTTTGTCCCGTTGAAAGCCATGTGTTCTATGAAGTGAGCCATTCCCAGCTGATCTTCATCTTCCTGCAAGGATCCAGAGTTAACTATTAAGGCGAGGTAGGCCTTGTTTTTTGGTTTTTTATTTTTATAGATGTAATATTTTAATCCATTTTTTAGAGTGCCTTGATCTAGTTCTCCAGAAACTTTTATATCTGCAGCATTTAGTCCTGTGAACATAAGGACAAGCATCAATGTAATAAAAATTTTTATTTTTTTCATTTTAAAGATTCCTCCTACTCATTCTTTTATTGGGAATATTTTGAATATATTTGTTATTCTATAAAATAAGGATAACATAATTCATATATCAAGTCCATATTCCTATGGGTTTTCTTTTTACTTAAATCTTTAAAAATCAAGTTAAAAAAATCTGGGTTTTTTAGTAAAAAAAAAAAAATTCTTTCGTAAGAATGCTGTATAATTTTATTACTTGGAGGTGGATGGGATGAGTTTTAAAAAAAATATAGTAATAATTTTTTTTATCTTTGGATTTAGCAGCTTTGCTGTTGGAATATCAACTTTAATAATAAGGGAAAAAAGACCGGGTTATGATGTAGATGCAAAAATTCCTTACCTCATAAGGGACGGCAATTTCGACAGAACAAATAGAGAGATATTAAACCGTTTTAATGAAATGCAGATACAGATAGAAGAAGATTATAAAAAAAAATTCAATGAATTTACAAATTCAAATGGTCCTAAAGTCATTTTGAAAGGTGAATATACAGTCAGGGCAAGTGATTCGAAAATGGTTTTGTTAATTGTGAAAAACAGGTATTTTTTAAATGGCTACGATGTCCAGGTAAATACCTATAATTACACACTTTCACCCTCAGACGGAAAGTTTTATTCACGTGAGGATATATTTATAGATCCCTCATATGGAGTTTATCAGATAAAAAATCTAATTAAAAATGAGATCCGAAACAGAGTTCGTCAGACAAAAACTGGGGAATCTGTAAATATATATTTAAATGACATAAGTTTGGATATGGATTACGGAGGCTTTTATTTAGAAAAAGAAGATCTAATAGTAGAGCTAGAGGTTAAAGGAGCACCTCCCTATTACGATGGATGGAAAAAATTTAAAATCCCTCTTAAAAAAATAAAAGAACTAATAAAATCTGACATAAGAGGAAAGCTTGAAACAAGTTCCTCTAAGAATATAAATTTGAATTAACGATGGATTTCAGAGTAGAATCTACTGAGAATTTAGGAGGTCGGTACATGAAAAAAATTACAGTTTTTATCCTGTTGCTTGCTGCTTTTCAGAATATATTTTCAATAGAAGCAAAAAAGTCTAATATAACACTTGAAAATAAATATCTAAAAGTAGATGGTAAAATCCCTGTTTTTTTTAACAATGGGAAATATATTGGAGATTCTAGCAGCAGAGCCAGGGGAAGTTTTACAGCTCTTTTGGAGATGATAAAAATGGAATCAAAAAGAAATCACAGCGAGGGACAATTTAAAGATGGTTCAAAATATATTTTAAATAGTGATTTCAAAAAAATAAAAAATAATAGTAAAATAGAAAGCTATTTATTAAAAACCTTTTATTATACCGGCGGGGCCCACGGCATGATGTTAGAAGAGGGGTATAATTTTAAAGATGGAAAAGAAATATTTTTGGAAGACCTTTTCAAAGAAAATATAAACTACAGAGGTCTTATAAAACAAAAGGTAGAGGAGCAGATAATAAAATATGGAGGGGATCTCTATTATAGTGATATAGATATTCCTGATGAGGGGTACAGTTTTTATTTCAAAGAGGATTCTTTGGTGATTCTTTTTAACCCCTATACGCTAGCCTCTTATGAAGCGGGAGTGGTGACCTTTGAAATACCTATTTCAGAAATATGGGCCTTCATGAAAATCTAAAATTTAATTTATGTTGTATATATATTTTTTTTTATAAATTTATGGAGAACATCATAACTCTTCAAAAAAATATTGACACTGTTTTTTCTTTGTGGTAAAGTAGTTGTCAACAACCGAAAAACAGTTGAACCAAAAGAGAAATATATAAATCCTTGAATAAAGGGTTTATCCATCAAGAGAGGTGTAGGGACAGGCCCGGCGATACCTCAGCAACCTACCTTTCAGGTGTGGTGCTAATTCCTGACAGATGGCAATAGGGCTAATTTTAGAGCAACCGACCCTTTCATCTGACACAGATGAAAGGGTTTTTTTTATAAAAAATCCCATTGCCTCCAGATTTATTTACTTTTATAAAAGTTTTTTCAGAAAGACTTTTGTAGATATTATTAAACTCATAAAAACAAGGGGGATTAAACATGGCTTACAAATTTGAAACTTTACAATTACATGGGGGGCAGCAACCAGATCCGACTACAGGGTCAAGGGCTGTACCAATTTACCAAACAACTTCATATAACTTTAAGAGTACAGAACATGCAGCAAAACTTTTTGCTCTAGAGGAGCCTGGGAACATATATACAAGGATAGGGAACCCCACCACAGCTGTTTTAGAAGAGAGGATAGCACTCTTAGATGGGGGAGTAGGGGCACTCGCAGTGGCTTCTGGAACTTCTGCAGTTACTTATTCGATACTGAATGTGGCAAGATGCGGGGATGAGATAGTCGCTTCAAACAATCTTTACGGAGGTACTTTCAACCTTCTTTCAAATACAATAAATGATTTTGGAATTAAGAGTAGATTTTTTGATCCTGTTAATCCAGAAGAAATAAGGGGATTAATAAATGAAAAAACAAAAGCAGTTTTCATAGAAAGTCTGGGAAATCCCAGCGGAGAGGTACTGGACATCGAAAAAATTGCAGAGATAGCACATGAGAACGGACTTCCTCTGATTGTAGATAATACCTTTGCCACACCATATCTTTTGAGGCCGTTAGATCACGGGGCAGACATTGTAGTCTATTCTGCCACAAAATTCCTGGGAGGACACGGGACAACTATAGCAGGTCTCATAGTAGACGGAGGGAAGTTTGACTGGAAAAATGAAAAATTTACAGCCTTTAACGAGCCGGACCCAGGTTACCACGGTCTGAAATATTCTGACCTCGGTGCTGCGGCCTACATATTAAAAACCAGAGTAAAACTGCTGAGAGATACCGGTGCGGCACTTTCACCTTTCAATTCTTTCCTGATTTTACAGGGGATAGAGACATTGTCGATCAGGGTAGAGAGACATGTGGAAAATGCTAGAAAAGTGGCTCAGTTCTTAAAAGACAACGGGGATGTAAACTGGGTAAGTCACCCGGAGGTAAGTGAAGATGAGAAACAGCAGAATCTCATAAAGAAATATCTTCCAAAGGGGGCATGCTCAATCTTTACATTTGGGTTAAAGGGCGGAAGAGAGAGAGCAGCCAGATTTATAGAAAACCTGGAGATATTTTCTCATCTTGCAAATGTGGCTGATGCAAAATCTCTCATAATTCATCCAGCTAGTACAACTCATGGGCAGCTTAGTGAAGAGTCACTGAATGAATGCGGTATAGGGACAGACACAATCAGAATATCTGTAGGGCTAGAAAACATAGATGATCTTATAGAGGATCTAGGAAAGGCAATAGAAGCCAGCAGATAATTCATAAATATACAGAAAAATGGGGGGCATCATGTTTATAAAAGATATATATAAGAGTAAAAAACCGGTGATATCCTTTGAGATATTTCCGCCCAATGAAAAATATCCAGTGGAAAAGGTTTATGACACAATAGATGAACTTGTGAAACTTAGCCCGGATTTCATCAGTGTAACTTATGGGGCTGGGGGTACTACCCGTGGGAGAACTGTGGAGATAGCTTCTAGGATAAAAAAAGTAAATAATGTGGAGGTGCTGGCTCACCTCACCTGTATAGGGGCAGAAAAAGAAGAGATCGACGGAATTTTAGATGATCTTCAGTCAAACGGAATAGAGAATGTCCTAGCCCTCAGAGGGGACTATCCAAATGACGGAAGCATTCCCGAAGGTGATTTCAAATATGCACATCAATTGGTAAAACAGATCAAAGAAAGAGGAGGTTTCTCCATAGGAGGGGCCTTTTATCCAGAGGGACATCAGGAAAACAATGACCTCATGGATCTGTTTCATCTGAAGAGAAAAGCGGAAGAGGGAACAGATTTTCTAATTTCTCAGATTTTTTTTGACAACAACTTTTTTTATGACTTTACAGAAAAGGCAAAAAAGCTAGAGATAGATGTGCCTCTTGTGGCTGGAATAATGCCCGTTACAGATGCGAGGCAGATAAAGAGAATAACAGCCCTATGTGGTAGTTCCATACCTCCAAAATTCCAAAGGATTCTTGACAGGTATGAAAACAACCCTGAGGCACTTAAAGATGCTGGTATAGCTTATGCAGTAGAACAGATAGTTGACCTTATATCTTCAGGAGTGGACGGGATACACCTGTACACAATGAACAAAGTGGAGACTACACAAAAGATAATGGATGCAATAGCAAATCTAAGGATTGCTTTATAGGGGGTCATTTAGATGTGTTGTATCGCTGGATGCCCATCCCTCTTAGGTCGAGATAGAGCCGAAAAAGAGGGGATCAGATTTATAAAGGATAAAGGGGAATTAAAAATTGGTGTAATCAACCTCATGCCTTTTAAGGAGGAGGTTGAATACCAATTTTATGCTGTACTTGGAAGATTTGACATAAGTGTCGAAATGGAGTTTCTGTACCCTGAAAATCATATTTTCAAGAATACCAAAGGTTCTTACATAAAAGATAACTACTATCCTATGGGTGAACTAAAAAAAAGAGGTTACGATGGGGTAATAATGACAGGGGCTCCTGTGGAGCTTATGGAATTTCATAATGTCAATTACTGGGATGAGATCAAAAGTTTTATAAAATCGAATCAACTTCCTGTGATTTATATATGCTGGGGAGCTCAGGCAGCTCTATATGTCAAATACGGTATAAAAAAAATTTCATTAAAAGAAAAACTTTTTGGTATCTACAGACACAGGACAAATAAAAATCCATTTATATCTGGTGAATTCATGGCCCCCCACTCAAGAAATACTCAAAATAGCAGTGAGGATATAAAAAGGGCCGGTTTAAGAATATTGGCAGAATCAGATGAGGCCGGTGTCTACATCTCATCTGACAAGGTTTACAGTGATTTTTATATAAGTGGTCATGGTGAGTATCAGAGAGAGAGGCTCCAATATGAATACTGTAGGGATAAACAACTGCTTCCAAAGAATTATTTCCCTGAAGATGACCCAGAAAGAGAGCCCTCTATGAACTGGGATTCTCATAGAAAAGAATTTTATTATAACTGGCTGAAATATCTAAAAGAAAAAAAACTTAGTAATATTCCAAATAACATGTAAAATAGATAAAAGAGTTTAATCAATTTTATTTTTTTAAAGTTAGCTGGTTTATTTACAGCATCATATCGATTTAGATTTGATTATATAGGAAGATAGTAAAAAGTGGGGGGATAAACATGTCAATTACGGTAGAGAAATACGGTGGGACATCTGTAAAAGACTCTGCACGGCTCAAGGAGATCGCAGCCAGAATTGCAGAGAGAAAGAAAAATAATGAGGATATTGTTGTAATAGTATCTGCTCCTAGCGGGATGACTGACAGTCTTATCCAAAGAGCAAAAGAGATCTCAGCAGTTCCTAAGGGGAGAGAATTTGATGTCCTCCTATCTACAGGGGAGCAGATATCAATAGCTCTCCTTGCAATGGCTCTAAAAGAGGCTGGTGTAAAGGCGATCTCATATACGGCGTCACAGCTAGGCATAATAACTTGCGGAAATCATAATGAAGCTAGAATACAATCTATAAATACAGATCTCATGAAGGAAAAAATTGCTGAAGGGTATGTAATAATTGTACCTGGATTTCAGGGAGTCTGTGAAGAGGGGAATATAACAACCCTTGGAAGGGGTGGATCTGACACTTCGGCAGTGGCAATAGCAGCGGCCCTAGGCTGTGATTCTGTTGATATTTACACTGATGTAGACGGGATCTACAGTGCGAATCCGCAGATAATACCAGGGGCAATAAGGCACAAAGAGGTCTCCTTTAGTGAGATGATCGAGCTAGCTGGTTCTGGGGCAAAAGTTCTTCATACAAGAAGTGTTGAACTTGGTGCAAAATATGGAATAGAAATTCATCTGAGATCTGCTTTTAACTGGCAGGAAGGAACTTTTGTAAGGAGTGATGAAAAAGTGGAAAGTGCTGTAATTAGAGGAATTAGCGGATTTGGTAATCTTGTAAGACTAAGTTTTAAAAGTGATAATTTACGTCTGTCAGAAACTGTAAATACGATTTCTAAAAGAGGTATAAATATAGATCTCATAACTCACACGATGGAGACAAAGGGAGGAGATGAGATAACATGTATAGTTAAAGAGGATTACTTTGAAGATGCTCTAGAAGCTTTGAAAACACTAGCTTCTCCTGAGGATGAAATTTTTGTGGAAAAAGGACTGGCCAAGGTTTCTGTGATAGGTCTAGGAGTTAGATCAAAGGGGATCGCGGCATCAGTCTTTGAAATATTAGAAAAAGAAGGAATTGAGATCCATGCTGTGTCATGTTCCGAAATAAATATCTCATGCATCATCACAGAGGAGGACTTGAACAAGGCCCAAAATGCCCTACACATGAAGCTTATAGAGGAGGAATAAAATGAGAGAATTACTTAAAGAAAAAATACTTATACTGGATGGTGCTATGGGGACAGCCATTCAAAATTATTCTCTTGATGAATCAGACTTTAGAGGAGAGCACTTTTACCATATTAACGGGAGTTTGAAGGGCTGCAATGAATTATTGAACCTTACCAGACCTAAAGTTTTAGAGGAGATACATCTCTCATATTTAGAAGCCGGAGCAGATATAATAGAGACAAATACATTTAATAGTAACAGAATATCAATGAAGGAGTACGGTCTAGAAGAAAAATCTTATGATCTTTCTAAGGCAGGTGCAGACATAGCGGTTAAGATTGCTAGAAAATACGAGTACGAAAACAAAAGAAGGATTTTTGTAGCCGGAGCTATGGGACCTACGAGTAAGAGTGCCTCTATACCAACAGGCGGAAACCCTTTCGGGCGGGAAGTCTCCTACTCAGAATTGAAAGCCGCTTATAAAGAGCAGGCATTAGGACTTTTTGATGGTGGAGTGGATGCTTTCCTCATAGAGACAATTTTTGATGGACTCAATGCCAAGGCTGCAGTAATAGCTGTGGAAGAGGTCCTTGAAGAAAAGGGTGAAAAACTTCCAATAATGATATCTGGGACGGTGGATGTCAACGGGAAACTTTTATCTGGTCAAAGTATAGAGTCCCTCATTGTCGCCATAGACAGAGATTCTATAATATCCTACGGTCTGAACTGCTCTTTTGGTGCCAAAGAGCTCATCCCACTAGTTAAAAAGCTTGGAGAGCTAACGGGAAAGAATATATCACTCTATCCAAATGCAGGGCTTCCCAATGAGAACGGGGAATATGATGAAACACCCCATGTGACAGGGTCACATGTAAAAGAACTTATTGAAAATAGTGAGATAAACATTCTCGGTGGATGTTGTGGAACAACACCGGAACATATAAAAGTTATGACAGAGCTTGCCTTAGGGAAAGTACCGAGAAAAACATCTATGAAAAATATTGCAGGAGTAGTGTCAGGAAATAATATAGTCAGTCTGAGAGAAGAATTTCTTGTGGTGGGTGAAAGAAACAATGTCTCAGGATCTAGAAAGTTTGCTAGACTGATAAGAGAAGAGAACTATGATGAGGCACTAGATATTGCCAGAACCCAGGTGGAAAAAGGAGCAAAAATTCTAGATATAAATCTAGATGATGCCCTACTTGATTCTGTAGAAGAGATGGAAAAGTTTATAAGGCTTTTACAAAATGATATGATACTTTCAAAATTGCCTATTATGCTGGATTCCTCAGATTTTAATGTTATAGAAAAAGGTCTTGAAAATCTTGCAGGAAAGGGCATAGTGAACTCTATCAGTCTTAAAGATGGAGAACATGAGTTTCTGAGAAAAGCTGGAATTGTGAGAAAATTTGGTGCTGCTCTGGTGGTTATGGCCTTTGATGAAAAGGGTCAGGCTGTAAGTTCAGAGAGGAAAAAGGAGATCTGTAAAAGAGCCTATGACCTTTTAACTTCAAATAACTTCCCGGCAGAGGATATTATCTTTGATCCAAATGTTCTTACTGTAGGAACTGGTACAGAGGAAGATAGGATGCACGGAGTAGACTTTATTGAGACGGTAAAGTGGATAAAAGCGAATCTTCCAGGTGCAGGAGTGAGTGGCGGGGTAAGCAATCTCTCCTTTGCTTTCAGAGGAAACAATATATTGAGACATACCATTCATAAGATATTCCTAGAAGAGGGTGAAAAGGCCGGTATGACAATGGCTATAGTAAACCCAGGAGAAGATCCAGGAAACATAACTCCAGAAGTCAGAAAAGCAGTGGAAAACCTTCTTGCTGGAAGTAAAGATGCAGTAGATGAGATTCTGAATCTTTCTTTTGAAAAATCAGCAAAGAAAAGTGTAGAAGTAAAACCTGTAACTGTAGAGGAAAGGCTCAAGAACTATCTCCTCAAGGGAAGAAGCCAGGGTATAGTGGATGACCTCAAGACTGCTCTTGAAAAATATTCACCACTTCAAATTATACAAGAGATCTTGATGGAGGGAATGGAGGAGGTGGGAGCTTTATTTGAAAAAGGTGAACTGTTCCTCCCACAGATACTAAGGTCAGCAGCAGTTATGGAAAAAGCAGTTGATTTCCTAACCCCCCTCATAGAAGCAGATAGTGGTGAGAAAAGTGTGAAGGGAAAAGTCCTTATGGCCACTGTAGAAGGTGATGTCCATGATATAGGGAAAAATATAGTTGGAACTGTTTTAAAGTGTAATGGTTTTGACGTGGTGGATCTTGGAGTAATGGTTCCTAAGGATAAGATAATGGAAGCGATACTGAGACATGATGTAGACATGGTCACTCTTAGCGGACTGATTACCCCTTCTCTCATGGAAATGGAGAGGGTAGCAGAGATGATGGCAGAAAGGAAGATGGACATCCCTCTACTCATAGGAGGAGCCGCAGCTTCTGAGCTAAGCACCGCAGTAAGAATAGAACCTAAGTACCCTGGGAGGGTAATCCATGTGACCGATGCTTCTGGAACACTTCCAGTTGTATCTTCTCTGACTTCTGAAAGAAGGACTGCTGTTCTTCAGGAAAGAAAAATAAAATCCAAGGAACTGAGAGATGCTTATTTTAAAAACCGGAATAAGAAGGAGATGCACTCTCTAGAAGAAGCCAGAAAAAGAAAGAAAAATGTAGAAAATTCAATAGAGTACCCAAAAGAGATCGGAAAGCAGTTCATAGAGATACCTCTTGAAAATCTAGAACCTCTGATAGACTGGGATATGCTTGTGCATGCTTTAAAATCAAAGGGTACCAGTCAAGAAAAAAAGGTTTTAGAAGAATGTAAAACATTCCTTGAAAAGATGAAAGATAAAAATATAAAGGCAAAATGTGCTTTTGGTATATTTAATCTTTTTAAAGATGAAGACAATCTCATAGTAAGTGGTGAAAAAGATTATGAACTCCCTATGGTCAGAAGTCAAATAGGAAATGAAACTATTTCCATGGCAGATTTTTTCTCGAAAGAGGATCATATAGGGGCCTTTGTAATATCAGTACCTGAGATTGATGGGAATGATGAGTATGAATCAATTATATACCAGCTTTTGGGAACAAGACTTGCAGAAGCGGCCTCAGAATGGATGGAGAAATATGTAAATGATACTATATGGAGGGTGAATATAAGACCTGCAATAGGGTATCCTTCCATCCCGGATCACTCTATGAAAAAAGAGATATTTAAACTTGTAAACGGTGAAAAAACCGGGGCTCGACTTACAAAAAATTATGCTATGACTCCATTGTCATCAGTGTGCGGGCTGTATGTGTCAAACCCGAATAGTTTTTATTTTGATCCTGGCAAAATAAGTTATGATCAACTGAGAGAGCTGGCAAAACTAAGAGGCTTGTCTGTGGAAGATATGAATGCCCTTTTAGGCGGTATAGTTTAACTGATAAAACTCCTGTGTGTAAAGCACAGGAGTTTTTTGTCTGAAAATTTCATAGTGGATTTGACTCAAAATTTCAAGTGTGATAATATTAATTTAGAATTTAATTCCTATGGAACAACTGTATTTTAGGAGGCGTTATGATCGGGACAAATAGAGGACATTATGGCTTGGTAGCCTTGATTTACATGGCAGGAAATATAGAAAAAAAAGTGAGTGTAAAAGAGGTGGCAGAAAAAGAAAATATATCTAAGAGATATTTGGAGCAGATTTTTTCAGTTCTGAAAAAAGGTGGAATACTAACAAGTGTAAAGGGGTCTCAAGGTGGTTACCTTCTTTCTAGAAGTCCTAAAGAGATAACTGTTGGAGATGTTCTTAGAACATTAGAGGACATCGAGATTGCAGTCCAAAAAAAATATAGGTTAGAGGAGATTAGTTACACCATTCAAAAAGAGGTCTGGGATAGCATAGAGGCAAGCATAAATAAGATAATTGACACAACAAGTATAGAGGACCTCAAGAACAAACACAGTGAAAACAGCGCCAATATTTACTATATTTAAACACTAAAATGGAGAGCAGTCCCGGACCTAGGAAGAGGGCTCTAGGACCTGGCTCTCTTCTTTTTTTATATAAAAATATGAGACAATTGCCACAAGAGTTATGATTGCAGCACCTGTTATACTTTTCAAATCAGGGATCTCACCCCATAAAAGAAAACCAATAATTCCAGAAGAGACCACGCTAAAATAATTGTAGATTGAAACTTCTGATGCAGGGGCGTGTTTGTAAGCCAGGGTTATCATAAACTGTCCCAAGGCTGCAAACATTCCTGTTCCCAAAAGGCAAAATAACTGATATCTTGAAGGAACCTGAAAATTAAAAAGTAAAAACGGAACAGTTCCCAGGACCGACACAAGGGAAAAGTAAAATATAATAGTTGCCGGTTCCTCTTTTCCCTTTAGATATCTTATTACAGTGTAGGCGGCTCCTGCACACATCCCTGAGAATGCTCCTGAAATAGCAGGAAGTACTTCTAGGCTAAACTGTGGTTTGATTATAAGAATAGCCCCTAAAAAGGCCAAAATCAATGCCGGCAACTGAATCTTCGAGAGCTTTTCTTTCAGAAATATAAAAGCAAAAATTGTGACAAAGAATGGTGAAAGTTTATTTAACATAGTAGAATCTGCCAATACAAGATGGTTTATAGCATAGAAATTTGCAAAAACTCCTAAAAGACCCATTATAGACCTCAGCATTAAAAACTTTTGATTTTCTTTTTTTCCAAATATGCTGACTTTAGACTTCTTTATCATGTAAAATGCAACCAGCAAACTTACCAAGTTTCTAAAAAAAACTTTTTCAAATACCGGTATATCTCCAGACAGCTTTACGGTTGCTCCCATAAATCCGAATGCGAATCCTGAAAGTATCATAAATGTGATCGCTTTTGTTTTATAACTCATTAAGCTTACATCCTTTAAAATTTTATAAGATATATTTTACTATAAAATTCTTATTTAGGCAAGGATGAATAGCTTTTGATTTCTAAATTGGTATTGATTATAGATACTGTTTAAATTAAAAATCTTATCAAAACAAATTATTTTTTAGATAAAAATTCCCTTAAGAGTCTGTTATTTTCTGACAACAACTTTATAATTTCTTCCTGATTAGAAATTCTTCTACTTATATTCCAATACCATAACCAAAATGATCTCACAACAAGAAAAATAAAAAAAATTATTAACAATGATATTAGAAAAGGAAACATATTATCTGTCATATTAATTACCTCCATTTAGATATATATAGATAACTAAATTATATCTTAAACTTCACTTTAACACAAGTTAAATTAGGGTCTACAATTGAAATTAAATGGTCTTGTTATGCTAATTTTATATTTTAAAATATTGACAAAAATAATTATAGGGTGTATAATTACCTTGTAATAGAGTAAGCTTAATATCTAATTTCAGTATGTTTTACCTTTGGTTAAATACTTGAAAAATTGGTTATATGAGTCATTATTTCTATTTAAAAATAGTATTTTACGGAGGTATTACAAATGGTAAACGGAACAGTTAAATGGTTTAATCAAGAGAAAGGATTTGGATTCATCACTTCTGAGGATGGAACAGATGTATTCGTACACTTCTCTCAAATCAACAAGCCTGGATTCAAGACATTAGAAGAGGGAGAAAGAGTATCTTTCGAAATCACTCAAGGTCAAAAAGGACCACAAGCTTCTAACGTTACTGCTCAATAATTAACTTGAATTGAATTCCTGCCTTAGGGCAGGTTTTTTATTTTAGAATATGTTATTCCGTATGAAGATTTGGAGGGAAAATGATAGGAACGTTGATAAATACCGGGACAATAGTGGTAGGGAGTATAATCGGCTCCATGGCTCAAAAAAATATAGAGGGGCGTTATCAGGAAAGAATGCTACAGGGAGTAGGCCTTGTAGCACTATCCCTAGGTATGACTTGGATTGTAAAAAATCTGACTAAGAGTATCTACCCGCTTCTTTTTGTCACAAGCATGATTGCAGGGGCTTTTATAGGAGAGTGGCTGGATATCGACAAAAGAGTGAATAACTTAAGTGGTAAATATAGGGGCTCTGGAGAAAAATCCCTGATAGAAGGACTCGTTACGGCAGTTTTACTTTTTTGCATAGGAACACTTTCTATTCTTGGACCTATAGAAAGCTCTCTTAATAACGATAATACACTTCTTTTTACAAATGCTATCTTAGACGGGTTTACCTCTATGATACTGGCTTCAACTTTTGGAATCGGAATAATCTTGTCAGGAGCTATACTTTTTGTTTGGCAGGGAAGTATCTATCTCAGTGCTAGCCTTTTGGCCCCGTACGCCACTCCTGAAATAATGGGCGAAATATCAATTATCGGAGGTATCCTCATTCTTAGCACAGGAATGAATATCTTAAAAATTACTAAAATAAAAACACTGAATCTTCTTCCGGCTCTTTTGATTCCAGTATTATACTTTATTCCTGCAGTAAATGAAGTTATCAATAGAGTAGTTCATTTGTTAATTATAAAATAAAATTTATTTTAACTGGATAAATATAATTTTTTAGATAAAATATTGACTTCCTACACATTACAGGTTATATATTATATAGATAAAATTTTGAAAAAATAAAAATACTCCTTAGAAGAGCTGGAGGGATCAGGTAAATGAATGAAGATAAAAAGTTAGAGATACTTCAGATGATCGATAAGATTTCAATTTTTGGTGGATTAAGTAATGAGCAAGCGGAGAAAATACTTGATCAGTCTAACTACCTGGTAGTTTCTAGTAATGAAAATGTTATGCTTCAGGGAATGTCTCCAAAAAGTATATACGTTATAATAAAGGGGAAAGTTGAGGTTTATGAGGAGTCTAACAATAAAATCTATCCTATGATGTATATGGGTGTCGGAGAATGTTTTGGTGAAGTTGAAATACTTGGAATTTTTCCAAATATGGCTTCTGTAAAAACAGTTGAAGAGACTGAGTTTATTGAAATACCAAAAAATCAGCTGCACAAATTTTGTCACAAAGACATGAGGATATTTAACATTCTTATACTGAATATGGCAAGAGAGGCTTGCAGGAGGCTTGCTAAGTCTGACAGGGCTTTAATGGAATACATGGGAAAATAGAGGCTTGCAAAAGCCTTTTTTTTATAGGATCACTGATTATAAAAATTGATATTTTGGATATAAATTTATAGAGGAGCTGTTTATGGATTATAAAAACTTAAAAATAGGCGATAAGATCGGAAACAAGGATATAGCTTCACTTTTTCAATGCACAAATCAAGGGGGAATAAGAAAAAGTAATAAAACTAAAACTATAATCCTCATAGCTAAATTTACAGAATGTCTGTACAAACACAAAAAAGAAAATGACATCGTTTATTTTACTGGAATGGGTAAAATAGGAAATCAAGAACTCAAAAGGCAGAATAAAGCCGTTGCAGAAGCTAAAGAAAATGATTTCTATCTTCATCTATTTGAAATGTATGAAGAGGGAGTTTATACCTATTGCGGAGAGGTGGAACTGATTGGTGTGCCTTCTATAGAGGAACAACGAGATGACAATGGTAAAATCCGTGACGTCTTTATATTTCCTTTAAAATACATTGAGAAGGTGGTCTAGGTGCATCTAAAAATAAAAATTCCTATTTCAAAAGTTGAAGTAAAAGATGTGGAAGATCATAAAATTAAAGTGAGAAGTATGAACGTCCAAGGTGCCGAACGTACATTTGCCTATTATATCCCATCTGGTCTAAAACAAAACTGTCCAATAATAATGGCCTGCCACGGAGCTTATTGGAATCATGAAGTTATGAGAAGAGCTACCGGATTTGATTTTGAAAGGCTTGCAGACGAATTTGGTTTTATTATAGTGTATCCTGATTCATTCAGTTCCTACTGGTTTGATGGGAGGATATCCTTTTCCCATCCCGCTAAAAACATGGATCTAGACGAGGGTGAATTTCTAAAAAGAATAGTTCACTATATGGTAACTGTTTATGGGGCAAGTAGAAAGGATATTTTTTTCAACGGATTTTCAAATGGTGGGATGCTTGGGTTTCGATTGGCTGCAGAAAAGCAACCTATGTTCAGGGGAATGGCTCTCTGTTGCTCGCCTCTTCCTCATGAAAATTTTCTGAATTTTCAGCTGGAAAATTCAAACGCCCCTATACTTCTAATTAACTGTCGTGGAGACAGGGTTGTTCCATTTTACGGTGGAAACCTAAATTCATCTGGTAAAAGTAACGGAGTCGTCTACTCCTGCTATGATACATTCTGCAAAATAGCAGGAATTTCTGAAATTCCACCTGGAAAAGATTTTGGGGAGTATATCCTCTATAAAGATAGAAAGAATATTCTTATAGAGGTGAAAGAAGGTGGGCACACCATCCCACATCCCAAAACAAGCTGGCCTCCTATTTTAGGAAAGGTAGCCGACTTCAACTCTACCGAGATGATATGGAAATATTTTAAAAAGATTATAGATGGAGAAATTTAGCCCCTTTTATGGGGCTTTTTTTATGAAGTTCCAGCCTTTTGATGGAAAGTCCTATAGAAAAAAATATGGAAAATTCATCTTCCTAATTTACTGTAGAGTGACTCCTGCTGTTTTGTTGTGAAGTCAAAATAGATCATTGTATTATCAACATTTCTATGACCAAGGATATATTGAACCTCTTTTATATCTAACCCTTCTTCGGCCATATGAACCCCTGAAGTATGTTTTATCGTGTGAAAATGTGCCTTTTCCATCGGGAGGGAGGCTGATTTGAAATATTTTTTACATATTTTATTTAATGTAAATTTAGTTATGGGAGATTTTTTTCTGCTGAGGAAGATATAAGGTGAGTCGTTTGGAAATCTTTCAATGAAGTTTTCTAAAAGTATAGAGGTTTCCTGGGTAAGCTTTATAGTATTGTTTCGGCTCCCTTTTAGCCTCCTGCAAAACACCTCCCTCTTGTCACTAAAAAAATCCTCCTTTTTTATACTTCCCACTTCAGAAGCACGAAGGCCACATTCAAAGGCTATCAAAAACAGAAGTTTGTCCCTCATCCAAAAATAATCTCCGGTGTCCTCTATAGTTTTTATGAGATGCTTAAACTCTTCATAACGAAGATATTTAATATCCCTGTTAACAGTTCTCTTTTTTTTTCTCCTGCTTTTTTTTAGTTCCTCTGTTAGCTGTTTTATTTTGTCTTCTAAAAGGGTATAGATTACGATATTGCTGCGATTCTTATCTAGTTCCTCTTCAAGCTGTCTGATCTGTAGTTCCAACTCCATGCTGACCTCCTATTAAAAATATTATTATAAATTATAACCTGACACCTCTCCAAAGTCAACAAATAGTTATTTGTTGACTAAGATTTAGACTCCTTTGATTTTATTAGGGTTTGAGACGACTAACAAATCCTAACTTTTCCAATGTCAACTTTTAACAAAACCTCTTTCCCAATGTCAACTTATACAAAGCTTTTATTTTTATTCTGAGGGTCTCAAAATAGAGATGACATACAAACACAAGAACGGATGTTTAATTTGTCTTTAAAATGAGAATAAATGAATATAAGTTTTTTTAATCTAAAAAACAATAGTTTTAAAAAAACACACTCCCAGAATTTATATAATCGGACTTTTTTAACTCTCATCTCTTTTGTTATAAAAAATTATATCTACACCAACATTTTTGTCCAGAATTAATTTTACAGGACTTTTAAAAAAGGTAAAAAAACTCTAAAAAAAAACTGGCTGATTGCCAGTTTTTAATGTCTAAATTTTGTCTCAAGAGGATTATCCTCATAACTTATCTATTCAGAAAATCCGTCTATATAAATTTTATCTTTTTTTCCCTATTTATAATTATAGACTTTAATTTTCGCTCAAAAATAATTTTGAGTTTATCAAAAATTTTTCTATCCAACTTTTTGCATAGCTTAAACTCAATGAAAAATCCTTGAAAATTTCTACTACTGTTGCTTTTATAATTATCTAAAGTTACAAAAACAAGAGCGGCATCGACACAAGATCCACAACTAAATATTATTGCTTCATTGTCTTCAACATAGCTAAATATACTTTTTATTTTTAATTCGTCACCTAAAAGAGATTTAGAATCACAAAATAACCACTACTTCATCAAGATATCATTAAGCCACTTAGGATCCACAAAATTTTTCATGATTTTGTCCACATCTTTTGAAAATTAGTCTACATAAAAACTACTTCTTTTTATGAAGTTGTTTATATAGGTGGCTGTTCCTATCCTTTTATGAATCTCTTTATGCCCTAGTGGAAGAATCAGAAAATCTTTTAATCCTCCCATCATTACTTCATCGACCTCTATACGCCCATCATTTTTATCGTTTAAAAACTTTCCTAAAAAAAGATTGGATTCACTTCCGGCAATAGCTGCAATATCTATCCCTCGACCCTTATAAATACTAAGCTTTTCCATATTTTCACTTTCTAGTGATTTTAATGTTTTAAATATCTTACTCATAAATGGAAAATATTTTTTTGCCAAGTCGGCCAGTCTGCACCCCATATTAGGACACGCAACAAGAACTACCTTGTCCACAATTTTTCTTATCCTCTTGTCGCTGAGAGCCCCTCTTATGACAAGACCGCCTGTACTGTGTCCTATTAGTATTATCTCTTCCCTTTTATTCACACCGCTCCTCTGAAGTCCAAATAAAAACTCCTTGAGGTGTGATATGGAATGCTCTATTTCCTGAAAAAGGAGGGGTAGATTTAGATATTCCACCTTATAATCCAGCTCAGCCAGATATTCTCCAAGAGTATGCATATCTTTTTCAGTTTTATTATATCCATGTAGCAGAACGACTCTGTAACTACTCATAACAATACCATCCTTTTCTAAAGGCTTTATAAAAGCAAGTAATAGCTCTTTATAGTTTATTTCTTTATGGTTAATTTGTAAAGTCTTCTTTTGAATTTAAACAAATTTAAAGTGATGACTACTTTGTGTATTTTATTTATCAATTTTAAATCTAGAACTTGCATCTGTTATAAAAAAATCTGCAAATCTAAACATGAGACTCCTTTTCAACTCTTCATTATCAGAATAATTTATCATTATAGTTTCTAATCCTTCTAAAAAAACTTTCGCTGAAACCTTAACCATCTCTATATCCTCTTGGTTTAATTCGGAATTGTTTAGACTCAGTTTTGCATTTGAAATAGCCCTATCTATAAATTGCGTCTCCAATTTTTTTTTAAAATTTTCAAATTTTGATCCGTGACTTTTTTCAAATAGAATGTGAATTGTTTTTTTATTCTCAAATGACAATTCCAGAAGTTTTTCTACAAATTTTAATACTTCATCTCTCAGGCTATCGTCTATTGACCCATGCTGTATCTTTGATGTGTTTAAAAAAAGGTTAAAGAGCTGCGTGGAGACTTCTTCAACGACCTCTCTGAACAGGGCCTCTTTATTAATATAGTAACGATATATGTTTCCAACTGGGACTCCTGAATTTTGTGAAATACTCCCCATTGTGGTCTTTTTAAAGCCCTTTTCATAAAATTCCTCAAAGGCTGCACTGTATATTTTTTCTTTGACTTCTGGCTTCTTGACCTGCATCTATAACCCCCTGGTGATCTATTTCATAGAGACAATCACTTCCAATAAATAATTTTATTACACCCTTCCTTTATTTGTCAAATGATTTTAATTTTAAAAAATATCATTAAATTTAAAATTGAGCTTTTATAACAAGTTCCTAAAAAAGAATTTATAATCATTATAAAAAAGATCCTGATGAGCTCAAAATTTTCTTTGAATAAAATATAGAGTGATATATAATAGGGCAAGGTAGGTAAATAGTAAATATTCAAAAGGAAGGTGAGATATCCCATAGAATGATTACTATATGGATATTGTTCAAAGTAAGTTATTCTAGTTGAATCAGATATCAAATTTATAAAATATTGATCACATATCAAAAGGAGGAAAATTTATGGATGAAAGAATGCAAAACAGAGGGTACCTTTCTACCGAAGAGATTGATCAGCTGGTAACAAGAAAAATAGCAGGTGTTTTTGGTTGGATGGTTTTAGGATTATTTGTTACTCTGGCAGCTTCAATTTTTACACTTACTAATCCAGCTCTCTTAAATATGGCATATAAATATATGTTTGCCTTTATTATCGGTGAACTTGCTCTTGTGTTTATAATGTCTATGAGAGTATATCATATGAGTACTGCCAAAAGCAGGGCACTGTTTCTTTTGTACTCGGCATTGAACGGGATAACTCTCTCCCTCATAGCAATTGTTTACACAGGGGTCTCCATACTCTATACATTTGCTGGTGCTCTCCTGATATTTTTGATAATGGCAATCTACGGATACACCACAAAGGAGGACCTAAGCAAGTTTGGTAATCTTCTGAAGGTAGGACTCATAGCACTTATTATCGTCTCAGTTGTAAACATATTTTTGAAGTCTATAGCATTGTACTGGATAATATCATACATGGGAGTACTTATTTTCATAGGCCTCATAGGGTATGATGTGAACCGTATAAAAAACAATATTATGGTAGCCGCCTCACAAGATATTGCTGTTGTGGATAAAGTTTCGATCATAGGGGCTCTAGCACTTTATCTAGACTTTATCAACTTGTTCCTGTATCTACTCAGAATATTCGGCAAAAAAAGATAGAAATAAAAAATCCTTCCTGAAATGGGAGGATTTTTTATTTTTAGAAGAACAAAAGTGCCGCATTTCCAGCAGTTAGGCTTATGACTATAAAAATATTTGTGGCAACAAATTTATCTAGATACGAAGATGAAATCTTTGATTTATCTTTCAAATATACCAAAAAGAGATTGCATACCATGGGAATAGCCAGTACACTATAGGATTTCAGAGACTCTAATGCAGACCACGCAACAAAATAAAAAACAAAGAGGCTTATAAAATTTATAACTATAATGTATCTTTTGGTATTCTCAAATCCAAATATCACAGTGGATGTTTTCTTGTTTCCGGCTCTGTCTGAGGGATAGTCCGGCAGGCTTGTGGACATAGCACAGCCAAGTTGTATTGGGAAAAAAAACAGGAGAAAAATCCAGGGAAACCCCTGAAAGGTACCCCCTTGTACATAATATCCAAACAACGGGAGAACAACAGCGACACCAATAGTCTGCAGTACCTCCCCTCCCCCTCTGTAGGAGAGACGTATAGGGGGATAACTATATCCCCACAGAAGAAGAAAAGATGTGCCTATAATGGGAAGACTCATAACTCTGCCAAACCAGAGGGTTAAAATTATCCCTAATATAATATTTAATGCGATCACAACTATTATTCCGTTTTTCATCTCCCTTCTAGATATTAGTTTTTCTACCAATACCCTCGACCCCCCTGAAAAGATATTGAAAGTATCATTAGTTTTATCTATTTCATAATCTGCATAGTCATTTGCATATACTATATAAAGCTGTATAAAGAGTCCAAACATCTGTATAAATACAAAAAAGATGAGGCTGAAATTACCACTAATATTGTAATAAAATCCCTGACCCAAAAGCAGAGGAAAAAATATGTAGCTCTGTGAGGGAAGTCTCGAAGCTTTTATCCAAGAACTTATTTTAACCATGTGTCATCAACTCCCAAATTTATAATTGAAAATATACGGATAAATTATTGTTGCGCTGAACCCTGCACCAAAACCATAAATCAATTCCTCTAAGGGAACCCCCATAGCAAATTTATTTAAGAATAACTGGGTGTGCCATATTTTTCTAAATATATCTGTATATATAGAATTAAAAATAAGGCATAAAATAAAATATATTACTGCTGAAAGAACCCCACCTAACATTCCAGGAACCAAAAAATTTGGATTTTTAAAAACTATCCAGCCAGGAATCATTATCATTATAAAAAATGAGCTGTATATAATAGGTATACTCATCCAGATAGATAACTCAATCAGAGTAACTATAAATATTGAGATGATAAAAACTTTTTTAAAAAAAGAATTTGAAGTTTCAATATGATTTTTTACATATCTTTTTCCAGAGGCAAAAACATATGCCGTGGAACTAAAAGAAGCTAAACCAACTACAAAAATAAAATCCTCTAATCCGAATCCAATTTTGTTCCCTAAATCAAATAAAAAATTTGGTTTCCAGTAAATGGGATAAAATAGCCTTTCTGCATATGCAAAAGGGAGTGCTATCAGGGACATTTTCTTTATTACTATTCTTAAGTCCTTTCTCAATACAAATATAAGGGCTCCAGGGATGATAAATATCAAAGATAATATTAAAAAATTATACTCTAAAATTTTCATATTGGCCCTCCCTTCTATGAAAAATCAACAAAAGTTATTAAATATTGACTAGCGATTATTATTTTGTTATGATACTACTTGAGTTTAATATGAAGTAGATTGAATTAGTACCTGGTTTGTGAGATTGAAAATGTGTAAAACAGTTTCAATTTGAGCTAACTACTGATAGGGAAAATTCAATTGAAAAATAATTATAGAACTGGGGTTTGTTCAGGGTCTTTATGTCAGTTTTAATGAAGGCAATGAGCTATACTATTTTAATGGTATATAGTGAATCAAGTTTAATTTGGTGAAACTAAAGCACTCTAACTCTATTATTCGTCTGGATAATAGAGTTAGAGTGCCTTTTTTTTAAACAAAAAGGAGGAGTACAATGTATTCAAAACAACCTACATACGAGACGCAGAAATTAAAAGAAAAATCAAAACTTCTGCATGCTAGAAATTTTAACAAGTTTGGCTTTGACTTTCATCCACAGGTTTCCATCATTTCCGGAATTTTGGTAATACTGTTTTTAATGTTTACCTTAAAAAATCCAGATAATGCAAATAGTATTTTTGGAAGTCTAAAAAATACTATAACCACAAAATGGAACTGGTTTTTCATCCTAAGTGCAAACTTTTTTCTATTGTTCCCAATCTATCTTTTATTTAGTAAGCTAGGTGAGGTAAGATTAGGAGGACCGGAATCCAAACCTGAATTCACAAATTTTGCATGGTATTCAATGCTTATAAGTGCAGGAATGGGTATCGGTCTTATGTTCTGGAGTATAGGGGAACCCCTATACCACTATAACAGTATTCTCCCTATGTTTGATGGAAAAACTACCTTGGCATCTGCAATGGGAATAACCTTTTATCACTGGGGATTCCATCCTTGGGGAATATATGCACTGATATCGCTGGCTCTTGCATTTTTTGCTTACAACAGAGGCCTTCCACTGTCCTTAAGATCAGTTTTTTACCCAATATTCAAAGACAGGGTTTTTGGTATCTTAGGAGATATCATTGATATATTAGCTGTCATCTCCTGCTTATTTGGTCTGGCTACATCCTTAGGATTTGGTGCACAGCAGATAAATGCAGGTCTCAATTATCTCTTTGGTATCCCTCAAAGTACAACTGTCCAAGTAATATTAATATGTGTAATCACTGGAATTGCTACTCTTTCAGTAATATCAGGTATCGGAAAGGGAGTGAGAATCCTCTCTGAACTCAATATGAGAGTGGCTGCTATATTCTTGCTACTTGTTCTTTTCACAGGACCGACACTGTTTATTGTCAGACTGTTTAACAACAGTGTTGGATTTTATCTAAATAATATTGTCAGCATCAGTTTCTGGTCAGAACAGGGAAAAGAAAACTGGCAGGGGAGCTGGACAATATTTTATTGGGCATGGTGGATATCATGGTCTCCTTTTGTAGGGATGTTCATCGCTAGAATCTCAAAGGGAAGAACAGTAAGAGAATTTCTTTCTGCCATACTTTTAATCCCAGCACTGCTAAGCTTTATTTGGATGTCAGTTTTTGGAGGAGCCGCATTATTTCAGGATATAACGAATAATGGTCTTCTATTCAATTCCGTAAAATCAAATGTGGCAATCTCTTTATTTGAAATGATCCAGAATATGGATATTTCTCAAACATTAAAAATAATAATGTCTTCAACTGGGATATTTTTGGTGATCTCTTTCTTTGTTACCTCTTCTGACTCAGGTTCATTAGTTGTGGACAACCTCACATCAGGAGGAAAACTCGATTCCCCTGTACCCCAAAGAGTATTTTGGGCAGTTATGGAAGGAATCCTAGCTATCGCTCTTCTTATAGCAGGAGGTACAGATGCCCTAAATGCCCTTCAGACTGCAGTAATAATTTCAGGACTTCCATTTGCAGCATTATTGCTTGTTATGACCTATAGCCTTCATCTAGGACTCAGTACAGACCTCAATAAGCTAAAAAAATACAGAGAGGATAAACTGTTAAATAAAATTTTTAACGAAAAAATCCGTGGAAATTTTGAAAAAAATGAACTGATCAAAGAAAGATTGAATAAATAATAATTTGGAAAGAGCCTTTAGAATTTAATTCTAAGGGCCTTTTTTATTATCTTAAAATTAAATTCAAATATAGAAAAAATTTAAAACTCATATTCTCTGATGCTGCTGCTATACATTTTAAGTTAATCATTTTTTTGTTTTAAGTTTATCACCTATCTGCTTGGCGATACTCTCAAATGACTCTGTCTCTTCCATGGTTATGTTATACAAAAACTTATCCTCTGCGGGATCTAATTCTTTCAAATCTCTTCTATTCCTAGAAGCTTCCCTCTCTAAGAGAGCCTTTAAGAATCCAGCTTCCTTTAATTTAAGATCGAGCTTCATTGTAATCACCCCTATACGAGTTTTTTCATTCTGCCAAATAGTATTTTTCCTCTGAGATTTACAGACATGCCAATTTTATTTATTTAATCATTTTTAAATATCTATTGTAATTTTTTCTGTTTTCCAGTATAATTTACTTTATAATATGGTTTAGCAGGAGGAAAAATGAATAATTTTCATTTTTGGGTATTATTAATTTCTTTGCTTTTCGTCAGATGTAATTCAAAAAAAACACAGTTTTTTGTAAAAAATAAACTTAAAAATTTTGTGTTCCCATCGAAGCATATTACAATGGAAAAGACAGAGAGAGATTATGAATACTTCATCACTGGAGATACTGACCTTTATAATTCATAATATAATATTAATTTTTACATTCACAAGACACCCTTAAGGGGTGTTTTTTACTTATTTTCATAAAATATTGGAAGCTCTGGGTAGATCTGATAGTACTCTTTTTCTGCCTCATCTGCTGTATCGATTTCTAATATTGTGTGCGTTCTAGAAGTATCTGCCTTCCTAGCCAGATCAATAAGATTTTTTGCCATTTGAAATTCTTTTGGTGGAATAAATTCTTCTATTTTATCTAAAAACCAGTTTTCGATCTCAGTATCATCACTTAACATAAGGTTTATGATACCGTAGGACTCACCTATTTTTTTAGACATATCCTCCCTGGTGAGGAACACTCTTTCTAAATTTAATCTCAGTAGTTTTACACCCCTTTTCATAATTATTTCTCCCCTTTCATGAAAAGACTATTTATCTTCTTAACATTAATTATTGGAATCTAAAAAATTACTTAGTTAAGTATACAGTTAAATAAATTTCGTCGCTCTATAGTTAAATCACTTTATATTTCACTAAAAAAACACTATTCAGAATAATATTTGGAAAAAACCTACTTTCTCCTTTTTTAAATTCCTAAAGTTCATCTTTTATGATTTAACACCAACTCAATTAAAAAAAGACAGTTCTGTGGACTGTCTTTTAAAACCGTTATTTTATCATCGTAAGAAGCATCTTAAATTTTTCATCTGCTCTAAGGGCATGAGGCTCGTCTGCTGGCATTATCAACATATCCCTTTTTTCTAGATTATATTCCGTGCCTGACACTGTGATAGCAGCCTTTCCATCCAATATTTCAACCATGGCATCAAATGGAGCTGTATGTTCACTGAGGACCTGTCCCTTATCAAAGGAAAAAAGTGTTACTGTTCCATTTTTTTTACCGATTAGTATTTTACTTACCACTGACCCCTCTTGATAATTTATCATTTCCTCAAGATTTTCTACTTTTAAAATTTTACTCATAATATCCTCCCCTATTAAATAAAAATTTTAGCTGTATATTTTATTGCCTTTATCAAAGATATAATAACATTTTTATTATAGGCTTTCAGTAACAGATGTTACCCTTTTATTTTACAGAAAAAAGCTCCCAGAAAACTGGGAGCCTTATAAAATAATATTAATATTAGTTTTTCCAGTGACCGTGAATATTGCAGTATTCTCTTGCAACTATATTCTCTGCGTCTAACATAAATACAGCTTCTGGTTTTTCTCCTGGTTTCAAGTTTTGTCTATAAACTTTGTTATCAGCGATAATTTCTATCCACTCAATATAATGTTCTGCAGTCATAGGGTGCTCTACTCCCTCCCCTATACGAACTTTAAATCCACCTTCAATTTTCTCAACAAAAGGAACGTGCTTTTCCTTGGTCCCGTCTGCAGTTTTTTCCTTCTGGTATTTCATAGCTTCCCCGCAGCAAACTAATTCTCCGTCACCGCCGTGAAAAACCTCAACAATATTTCCACATAACTCACATTTGTAAACATCAAGTAATTTTGCCATTATTTTATCCCTCCTTTTTATAATCAATATAATTTTTTACTCTATCGTGGCGATGCATTCTACAGGACATACTCCTGCACAAGCTCCACAGTCTATACATGCTGATTCGTCTATTTCTCTTTTCCCGTCTACAACTTCTGTTATACAACTAACCGGACAAACTGGTTCACACGCACCACAAGCGATACATTCACTTTGATTGATTCTATACGCCATTGTTACACCTCCTAGTTTTATTAAAAGTAATTTCTAAAGTAGTTCAACAAAGAGACTTTTAGCAAAATCCCTACCAAATTCTCTACATTTTTCAGTGTCTTCATCATCTAGATTCCACATGATCTTCACGCCATCTGTTATTCTTTCTAACCCTGTTTCATCTAATACACGATTTAATATATCAAGTGATCTACCGTTCCATCCGTAACTTCCAAAAGCTCCTACCTTCTTATCTTTGAATTTAAGTCCTTTGATAGATTCAGTCAGGGCAGCCATAGAAGGAAGAATACCATTATTTATCGTAGAGGATCCTAAAAGAAACCCTTCTGATCTGAATATTTCGGTAGCTATATCATTTTCTGAGTTTTTAGCAGAATTATATAATTTAACCTTTATATCCTGTCTTACATCGGTGATCCCTTCGGCAATGGATTCAGCCATTTTTCTGGTGCTCTCCCACATGGTGTCATATACAATGGTAACCTGTGATTCAATGTAGTTATTACACCATTTTAGGTATTTCTGGACAATCTGTAATGGATTATCCCTCCAGATAACTCCGTGAGAAGGACATATCATATCTATCTTGAGATCAAGAGAAAGAACCTCTTCTAGCTTATTCTTAAGTATACCACCAAAAGGAGTCAGAATACAGGCATAATATTTCATGCACTCATAATGCAGTTGATCCTGGTCAGCCATATCATTAAACAGTCCATAATTTGCATAGTGTTGACCAAAGGCATCATTACTAAAAAGTATATTCTCCTCCGTTAGATAAGTCAGCATGCTGTCTGGCCAGTGCAGCATTTTCATCTCAACAAATATGAGATCCTTAGAACCAATATTAATTTTATCTCCCGTTTTTACAGGATGGAATTTCCAGTTTTTACCATAATATTTTTTGAGAATTTCCACTCCCTTTTCTGTGCAGACTATAGGAGTCTCAGGAATCTCTCTCATGAGTTCTAAGAGAGCTCCGCTGTGATCAGGTTCACTGTGATTCATGATTATATAGTCAATCTCATTCAAATCTATCTCTTTTTTTAGCTTGGTAACCCAGTCGTATCCCATTTTATGGATGACTGTGTCTATTAGAACTGTCTTTTCATCTTTTACAAGATAAGAGTTATAGCTTGTTCCATTGGGGATGGAAAGTTCCTCTCCGTGGAACTTTTTCATATCTTGATCTATTACTCCAGTCCAAGTCACACTCTCACTTACCTGAACAAATTCCTTCATAATTGTCTCCCCCTATTACTGAAAAATATTGATTGATCCTATAAATATCAATGTAAAAATTTCACTCATTAGTTATACTACTCCAATAAGGTAAAAAAACCTTTTAGTAAATCTATTTTTTTTATACCTTACCTTAAACTTTCAATTTGAGAACGTATTGTTCCACTTTCCCCTTGACATCTGTCTTTTTATGAGATTTAATATTTTCCCACAGTTTTTTATAAATTTTTAAAAAAACTTGATAGAGGCGCAAGAGAAAGGAGAATTAAAAAATAAAATAGTAAAAACAGGGTAAAAATAGAGAGGGAAACATTGTACCTGTACTGCTGACTGTCCTTAATATGGAGACTGCGCGGAATACATCGCAAATCACATAGACAAAATATTGCAGTTTATTGCATGAGAAACAAATAGTTTTTTAGTTTTTTAAATTTATCACTTGCTAAGTCTGAAAAATAAAGTAAAATAAAGTCAGGAGGTAATTACATGAAAAAAAACTCGAACAACTACCAGCTTTTTGACGAAAATTTAGAGATACAAAATGAATATTTAGCACATATCTGTACCCAGTGCAGAAAATACGATAGATTCTGCAAGGGGAGAAAAACTTTTAAAGGAAACGAAATTAAATTCTGCCCTAACAGGGAAAAAATAAAAAAATAATCTTAAATATCCAAGATGGCTACTGCCCGTATAGGGGAACCATCTGAATTTTTTATTTTTAAAGGCAGTGCTGAAAATAAAAATTCCCTTCCATAAAGTTTTTCAAGAAATTTCAAGTTTTCTATTATTAATATTTCTTTTTTGAGAAAAATATTGTGATTAGCAAGGTCTGAACTGTCTATAGGGTCTACTGATATAGCATCTATACCTACGCCCTTTATGTTTTTACATGAGATCCATAGGGCAGCTTCTATAGTCATCGATGGAAACCCTCTATAGTATCTATCATCTCCCCAATACCTGTCCCATCCTGTATTTATAAGGACAAAATCACTTTTATCTATCTCTCTTTCGTATTTACTTAGAAGTTCAAGAGTTATACCACCTTTACCTTTTGCATCAACGACTGCACCTTTCCCAATAAATTTCTCTGGTAAAAAATCATCAAGTCCTTTGCTATTAGGTATAATGTGTCTCGGAGCATCCATATGAGTTCCTGTATGAGAATAAATAGTTATTTTTTTCTCCTCAAAACCATCTTTTTCCAAAACCCCTATACTCTCAAACTTTGGATTTTCAGACCCTGGAAACATAGACATATTTTCCATGATCATATGTGTGAGATCCATTATTTTCATATTCCCCTCCTCTTTTTGCCATGCAACTTTCTCATTTATGATAAAAGGGCGCAGAAATTTTCTGCACCCTTAATATTATTCTCCGTAAAGTTCTGCCAGTCTTTCCTGTACAGCTTCATCCTGAATATAATCATCATATTCCATAAGTTTATCTAGTATTCCGTTAGGTGTTATTTCAATTATTCTGTTTGCTACAGTCTGTATGAACTCGTGGTCATGAGCAGCAAAAATAATTGTTTCGTCAAATTTGACAAGTGCCTTGTTTAACGATGTAATTGATTCTAGGTCCAAGTGATCTGTAGGGTTATCAAATAATAGCACATTAGATCCCGTAAGCATCATTCTAGACAACATACATCTTACTTTCTCTCCTCCTGAAAGTACATTTACCTTCTTGAAAGACTCCTCTCCCGAGAAAAGCATTCTTCCCAAGAATCCTCTTACGAAAGAATCGTGTTGGTCTGGAGAATACTGTCTCAGCCAGTCAATAAGGATAAGATCAGAACCTTCAAAGAATTCTGAGTTATCTCTAGGCATGTATGCCTGAGTTGTAGTAACTCCCCATGTAATAGTCCCGCTATCCGGCTCTATATCTCCTGCAAGTATAGAAAGAAGTGTAGTTTTTACTATATCATTCTTAGACAACAGAATAACCTTGTCCTTAGGATTGACAGTAAAAGTAAGATTGTCTAATACTTTCACTCCGTCGATAGTTTTTGTAAGGTTTTCTACTCTTAAAATATTGTTTCCAGATTCTCTCTCTGCTTTAAACTCTATAAATGGATATTTTCTGTTAGAAACCTGCATATCCTCTAGTTGAAGATTTTCTAATTGTTTCTTTCTGGAAGTTGCCTGCTTTGACTTTGAAGCATTGGCACTGAATCTGGCGATAAACTCTTTTAGTTCGGCTCTTTTCTGTTCAAGTTTTTTGTTCTTATTATTTATTAAGGTAACCATAAGCTGATTAGATTCATACCAGAAGTCATAGTTTCCTACATACATTTTTACCTTACCATAATCCACGTCTGCGATATGAGTACACACTTTATTTAAAAAATGTCTGTCGTGAGAGATAACTATAACTGTAGTATCCTCAAGACCCATAAGGAAGTTTTCAAGCCAAGAGATAGCCATGATATCAAGTCCGTTTGTAGGCTCATCAAGTAGAAGTACATCAGGGTCTCCAAATATTGCCTGAGCTAAAAGAACTTTTACTTTTTCTCCCTCTGTGAGCTCTTTCATCATTTTAGAATAAAGATCTGCCCCTATACCTAGTCCCATTAGTATCTTCTCTGCGTTTGTTTCTGCTGACCAACCATCTAGCTCTTCTATTCTATCAGTTAGCTCTCCTGCCCTAGCATAGTCCTCTTCAGTTGCATCAGGTTTAGAGTATAGTTCTTCCTGTTCTTTTTTTATCGAGTATAGTTCTTCGTGCCCCATTAGTACAACGTCTAAAACAGTGTTTTCCTCATAAGCAAAGTGATCCTGCTTTAGCACTGCCATACTTTTTCTTTTGTCAAAAATAACTTCTCCCTCTGTAGGGTCAAGTTCTCCAGAAAGTATTCTTACAAAAGTTGATTTACCGGCACCGTTTGCACCTATTAATCCGTAGCAATTCCCAGGAGTAAATTTTACATTTACATCTTCGAAAAGCTTCCTTCCTGCAAAACTCATCGAAAGGTTACTTGTTGCGATCATTATTTTCCTCCTCTTAATGTATCTTATATAAAAATTCATCATATTATATCATAATTTTTCATTTATCTGAATATTCTTAGTTGTTATTATTTTAATTTTTTAAAAAAATAATAATATTAATAAATTATAGGACTTAGTATATTGAGACTAATAAAAACCTGAATTCCCATTTATAGAAATTCAGGCTGCTAAAAGTTCTCTATTTGGATCTTCCTCCCCTGTGACCAGAATAAATTTCGGAAACACAGATTATCAAACCTATTATCATAAGTCCCTGTAAAAAATGATTTAAAATAAATCCTAAAGATACCATTGTCATCTCTCCTTTACAAAAGTGCGATATCGATGCCCGGATTTTTCTTATTTAATTTTTTTATACCCCTTAAGCAATTCAGATACACAAATAATAAGACCGACCAATGCAACTCCACCAGATAAAAAATCAAAGATAACTTTTGAAGAACTCATTCTTTTCACTCTCCCTATACAGCAAACATACTTTATTCACTTTTTTTATGTACTCCTAATTTTTTTCTATTTAATTTTATCTGTTTTTGTCCTATAAATAGTCTATAATAAGTATTATTACCCACAAAAGTGCTTTTTTCCAACTATTTTTTTTATATAGTTTCAGTTAATATCATATATTGGAATTATTAATAAAAAATTAATTATGAACTATATTTTCAATCCTTGCTAATATCTGAATTAATTTTTTATAAGAAGAGTTTTTAATTGAAGCTATTAAATAAAATATAATTTTATGTTGCTCAATTTTTATATTAAAGGTATATTTTAAGAGATAAAATTACTAACTGATGGAGGTTTTTTATGAAAAATATATACTCTGTTCCCAGAGGAGAGGTGGTTTCATACGCCTCTGCCGCTGAATACGAAAAAAATATACCTACTATGACAGAATCTGTAAATTCTATTATGACCAAAATCAATTCTACTGAAAATTTAATTGGGGATAACCCATTGTCCGTAATGCATGATAATCATATTCACCATTCCAAATTTATGGCAAACATCTTCAAATTAAATGACTACGAACTTCTCAATAACACATTGAAATGGGTTTTAAACAGTTATGTCAGCAGGGGGTTTAAAAGTAAGTATTTCCAAATAGAACTAGATACCTGGATCTCCGTTATCAGGGATACCCTAGAACCAAATTATTCTTCAGGAATAATAAAAATATACCAATGGATGAAGTCTGCCCTGGAAAACATAGAAAGAGAAAATAAAAATTTAATAAATGAAATCCCATATCCCTTTGATTCTGACTGGGAGAATGTCAAAAATAAATTTTTTAACTTGCTCATCAAAGGAAATTCAGCTGAGGCTCTGTCATTTTCAAAATCCATTGTTCACGACAGGGAATCTCTAGAAAATTTTTATTCCAAGGTAATAACGTATTCCATGTACGAAGTTGGTCTGCTTTGGGAAAAAGGTTTGATATCAGTTGCTCAGGAGCACCTTGCCACGTCCATCGTTATGAGAATCATATCTTATCTGTATATGAATTTTATTTTGATTGAAAGTAGTAAGGGAAAGGCTATTATAACCGCCTCAGCAAATGAATTTCATGAAATAGGAGCAAGGATCATATCTGACCAGCTTGAATTAGACGGATGGAATGTCTTATACCTCGGAGCAAATATACCTAATGAAGAATTGATAAAAATAATAAAAGAGGAAAATCCAGATTTCATAGGCATATCTGTTGCCATGGCATTCAATATAAATAAGGTCAAAGAACTTGTTGCTCAAATAAGGTCTGATTCGACCCTGAATTACATGAAAATTTTAGTTGGAGGACATGCATTTACCTTCGGAGGTGACAGCAAGGAAAAAATAGGAGCAGATAAAATTTCATTCAGTATAGATGAAACAATAAATACAGCAAGATTGTGGTGGGATGATAAAAGTGAATCTAAATTTAAATAACAGCAAAATTTTATTGGATTATTTAACTGACAATAGCAATGATCCTATTGTCACACTTACAGAAGATTTCAAAATAAAGGAGTACAACAAGGCCTTTGAAAGGTTAGTTGATGATCCACACAATATGAAGAGTACTTTTTTTGAAGAAACTTTCGGAAAGATAAGTGCCTCTCCGGAAAAACATACTGACGAAAGTCATAATATAAAAGAGATAAGTGCAAGCTATAGATCAAAATCTGGCTCTGTCACTCATTTACAGGGAATTTTAATAAAAAAAAATAATGAAATAGTTATTATTTTTAAAAATTTTATGATCTGTGAGTCTCAAATAATAGACGAGATCTCTAAAATGAATATTGAAATGTCAAACCTGGCGAGAGAGTTGTCTAAAAAAAATTTTCAATTAAAGCTAGCCAATGAGAAAATCACAAAATTATTAAATACCGATTTCCTAACAGGTCTTTATAACAGGAAGTGTTTCTTTGAACGTTTAGAAGAATTGGTATCCTTAAAAAAAAGAAAAAGATGTTTTAACATAGGGGTTATTTTTGCTGATATAGACTTTTTCAAAAGTATAAACGACACTTACGGGCACGATACAGGAGACTTTGTCTTAATAAAGTTCTCCCAGATGCTCAAAGAAAGTCTTCGAAAAGAAGACATAGTTGCTAGAATTGGAGGAGAAGAATTCTGCATTATTGTTCAGTGCACAGAAGATAACTTCCTAGTAAATATCTCTGAAAAAATAAGAAAAAATTGTGAGTTATTGATATTTGAAAATACAGATATTAAAATTACAGCAAGTTTTGGGGCTACTTTTTATAGAGAATGGGAAGAGATAGATTGTGTCATCAAAAGAGCCGATGAAAATATGTATGCGGCAAAAAGTAGCGGCAGAAATAAAGTCATATTCTCTCCATAAATGTTTACATAGAATATAAAGGTCACTAATAAGTGACCAAATTTTACCGAAAAGATTTTAATTTACTGGTCTCCTATGAATATTGTTTTTCTAGTTTTTTTGATGTTTTTTTGATAAAATCTTAGAATAACTTTAAAATTAAGTTTTTAAAAATATCGGAGGCAGCATGACTACAATTTTTTCGCCCTATAAGATAAAAAATATAGATATTAAAAACAGAATTGTCCTGCCACCCATGGTCAGGTTTTCCCTTGTAAAAAAAGACGGGCTTGTTACAAAAGACCTCGTAGACTGGTATGAAAACATCGCCAAAAATGGTATAGGACTTATAATCGTAGAAGCCTCATGTGTAGCTTCCGATGGCAAGCTCCGTCCGAATCAGATAGGCATATGGGATGATAGCTTTATTCCGGGCCTTTCTGAAATAGCCAAAATATGCCGTAAGTGGAATGTCCCCGCACTGATACAGATACATCATGCGGGCTTCAAAGAGGAGATCTCTACCGTTGATGAAAAAAACCTAGATAAAATACTAGATAAATTTGTAGAGGCCTTTCACAGGGCGAAAAAATGCGGATTTGACGGGATTGAGATTCACGGGGCACATACTTATCTTCTTTCACAACTGAACTCAAGACTATGGAATACCCGTACAGATAAATATGGTGGAACCTTCGAAAAAAGAATGTACTTTAACAAGAGGCTCATAGAACGTACCAGAGGCATTTTTGACGAAAATTTCATTCTTGGCTATAGAATGGGTGGGAACGAACCCCATCTAGAGGATGGCGTACAGATAGCGAGATATTTAGAGAGTATAGGGGTTGATCTTCTACATGTATCTAGTGGAATTCCAGATCCTGACTATAAATCGGATATCAAGATCGATCTTCCAAAAGACTTTTCACTAGACTGGGTCATCTATCTGGGTACAGAGATAAAAAAAAATGTAAATATACCTGTTATCGGTGTAAGAAAAATAAAAACAGAAAAAGATGCCAGCTGGCTCATAGAAAATCTTCTCCTTGACTTTGTTGCAATAGGAAGAGGTCTTATTGCAAGACCCCACTGGATGAAGTGGGCAAAAAAGCAATATAAAAAAAGAACAAAATTATAACTAAAACTTGAATTTTTTTACCATTCTAACGCTCTATAGAAGGAATCACACCTATTTTCGGTAAATAATCTTAATGGGTACTTCTCAAAGACCAATGTCCTCAAGAGGTGTGGAGATATGGAACTAAAAAAAATTCTTATAATAATAACTGATTCCACTTTGATTCTGTCTATTGCCATTATCCTAGTTGGATGTATAGGGGCTCTTTGTCAAAATATTTGGCTTGGAAAGCGGGGTACAAAAAAGTTTAAGGCACAAAAGATCAGAAAAAAGTCTATTATTCCTTATATAATGGTTTTTTTTCCTCTTCCTTTTACTACTTACACCTACATTTTTTTTAGGTCTATAACGAGTAAACATCCACGGATAGATTTAAAAAAAATACCTATTATGAGAAAACAGGTTTTTAATTTTTATTTCAAAAAAAAACGTCATAAATAAAAAAATCATGGCACTCCTATTGGAATGGTCATGATTTTTTTATCTCAAGTTTAAAATTACAATTCACTTCCTCTTGTCATGCTCGTAACTCCAGTTCTTGCAACTTCTAAAATACCAAAGGTTTCAACATAATCAAGGAATCCTTCTATTTTTTCTTTTCCACCTGTGATCTCTATTATTAGGCTCTCTCTTCCAACATCTACAATATTTCCCCTATAGATTGTAGTCACCTGCATTATTTCAGCCCTTCTAGAGTCATCAGCCTTTAGCTTTATAAGAGCTAGTTCTCTGTCAACACTATTTTTTTCATCAAATTCTTTTACAAATCTCACGTCAAAAAGTTTTTCTGCCTGAGCCATTATCTGGTGAACTGCATACTCATCCCAGTTTCCACATACAGTCATTCTTACTAGCTCTTGAGGGTAACTCTCCCCTGCGGTTATGGTTTCTATGTTGATTCCTCTTTTTTGAAACAACCCTGATATTTTACTCAAAACCCCTGGCTTATTGTTCATGATTATAAGTATTTCCCTGTATTTCATACCACTCACTCCCCTATTATTGTTTCTGAAAAAGACTTCCCTGCCGGTATTATCGGATATACATTGCACTCTCTAGGTACTACTACATCCACTACAAGTGGCCGGTCATCATTTATCATTCCTTCGATCTGCCTTAGTTCCTCTACGCTGCTTACCCTTACTCCCCTTAATCCGTTTGCCTCTGCAAGCTTCACAAAATCAGGGTTTATATCCAAAATTACTTCAGAATATCTCTTTTGATTAAAAAGTTCCTGCCATTGTCTGACCATCCCCAATGTTCCATTGTTCAGTATAAAAATCTTTACAGGAAGGTTATATTGTCTCAACATGATTAGCTCCTGCTGATTCATCTGAAATCCTCCATCCCCTATTATGGATATTACTCTTTTCCCTGGGTTACCCACCTGTGCCCCTATTGCCGCAGGTAGACCATAGCCCATTGTTCCAGCCCCTCCTGAGGTACAAAAAGAAAGAGGCTGCTTAAATTTAAAGTGCTGAGCAGTAAACATCTGATGCTGCCCCACATCTGTGACCACTATGCTGCTCTCTGGCAAAATCTCTCCTAGATATTTAATTGTACTTATCTGGTTCAGGCAGTCCTCTTGAGATTCCTCATCTAGTATATAGGACTCGCACTTTTCCATCCATTCAGAAAAATCAGCCTCTATGCCCACATTAAATAGATCCTCTAAGACATCTTTTGCATCTCCCACCAAAGGAAGGTCCACTTTTACATTTTTATTTATTTCCGCTGCATCTATATCCACATGTATTTTTTTTGCATGAGGTGCAAATCTTTGCGGATCTCCTACAATCCTGTCATCGAATCTCATCCCTAGAGAAATTATAAGGTCCGCTTCATTCACGCATCTGTTGGCCCATACCTTCCCGTGCATTCCTATCATCCCCATATGACCTGGAAAATTGTAAGGAACAGCCCCTAACCCCATAAGTGTAGCCACGCTAGGAGCATTTATTTGGGATAACAATTTTCTGGTTTCTTCAGCTGCACCTGCATTCATGACTCCTCCACCTATTATAAATACAGGGTGATTTGATTTTTTTATCATCTCTGCAGCAGTTTCGATATCTTTCGAACTATACTTTTTAGGATATTTATTCCCAACATACTCACAGTGAACTGCAAAAAGTTCTTCAAATTTTTCCATTGAGATCTCCTGCATCTGCACATCTTTTGGAATATCTACAAGTACGGGTCCAGGTCTCCCCTTTTTCGTGAGTTCATAGGCTTCCTTCAAAATACCGGGAAGTTCCTCAATATTTTTTACAAGATAATTATGCTTTGTAATAGGCGAAGTTATACCCAATATATCTGATTCCTGGAAAGAGTCTCTTCCAAGAAAACTTGTTGGAACCTGTCCTGTTATTACAAGAAGAGGCACTGAATCCATATATGCAGTCATTATTCCCGTAACTGTATTCGTAGCTCCAGGTCCGGAAGTCGCTATGCACACTCCTGTTTTTCCAGTAGTCCTAGCATAGCCGTCTGCAGCATGAGTAGCCCCCTGCTCATGTCTTGCTAAATAATGTTTTATTCCCTGAAAATCGTAAAAAGCATCATAAATTGGAATAACTGCTCCTCCAGGATAGCCAAATATATCTTTTACACCCATCCTTTTTAAAACTTCCAGAACGATTCTTGATCCTTTTAAAAAACTTTTATAACTCATCTGTATCTTCCACCCCCGTGTTTAACTAATTCTTAGTTGCTGCCATTAGATGTATTACCCACTGCTATTTAATTTACCAAATGACTGACTAGATCTATCAATGATATCTACCTAAAAAAAAAAGCTTAAACCAGATGGCTCAAGCTTGTTTTGATTCATTGTAAACTCTCAGCTCAAGCCTTTTTTATGAGGATCAAAACAGGGCTCAAACTTCATATGTAAAAAACCTTAGTTTTTACAAAGTTTAAACCTGAGAGCAAATCAGTATGATAATTAGAAAAAATTTATATTCAAATCTATTAAAAGTCATATTATTTCCCCTGTAAATAGCTTTTATTAGTACTAATCATATAGTAATTTTGTCCATTTGTCAACGATTTTTAAACAATCAATCTTTATTTCCTTCAATTATCTACCCCATTCATTGGGATTTTTATTCCATTTCATTGCTATTTCAGCCTCTTCTGAGTTTAGATAATTATCAGTCTCTGCAAGTCCTATAAGAGTTGAAAAGCTTGATATTGTTTGACACTCACACTTTGCATCTTCAAAACTCTTTGCTGCTTTTTCAAACTCATAAGAAAATATTGCTAACACCTCTACATGAGCTGCACCAGCTTCTCTTGCTGCTTCAACAGCTTTTATAGAGCTCCCTCCGGTAGATATGAGGTCCTCTATAACCACCACTCTCTTACCATTGAGATCCGCCCCTTCTATCTGTTTCCCTGCTCCGTGCTCTTTTTTCTTTGATCTGATATACGACATAGGTTTATCCAACTTTTCGGCTATAAATGCTGCCCAAGGTATTCCTGCCGTTGCAGTTCCTGCAACTACATCATAGTCTTTATTTTTTAGAAGTTCTATGAATCCTTCCACTACTATTTTTCTTCCTTGAGGATAGCCTATAACCTTTCTGTTGTCACAGTAAATAGGACTTTTTATTCCAGATACGTAGGTAAAAGGATCCTTTACATTTAGTCTTACTGCCTCTGTATCTAAAAGTACCTTTGCTACCTCTTTTGCTCTATCCATTAAATTCCACTTCCCTTCCGATTTTGTTTTTAAAGTTTCCACTTTTGTATACTATCTCTCCCCTGACAATGGTCGTCACAACGGTTCCACCTGTCTTCATTCCTTCATAAGGACTCCAACCACACTTTGAGACTACCTCTTCTCTTTTTATGATTCTCTCTAGGTCCATGTCTAGCTCTACAAAGTCAGCATCATATCCAACCTTTATTTTACCTTTATTATTTATACCAAATATTTTGGCAGGATTTCCACTCATAACCTCTATAAGCCTCTTCATGCTTATCTTGCCGTCCTTCACACCTCTTAGCATCATCTCAAGAGAGTGCTCTACTCCCGGAATTCCAAAGGTTGTCTTTTCCATTTTTTCTGATAGAAGATGAGGTGCGTGGTCTGTTCCAACTGTGTCTATTGTACCATTTCTCAGAGCCTCCCAAAGGCTCCTGTTGTCGTCACTGCTTTTCAGATCTGGTTTCATAATAAGAAGTTTTTTACTCTCCTCATTTTCATCTCTGTGATTGGTATTTAGAAAAAGGTGATGTGGAGTTACCTCACCGTAAACCTTCACTCCTTCAGATTTTGCTTTTATAAGCTCACCTATTTCTTCTCTAAGAGAAAGATGACAGAGATACAGCCGGTTCCCATTTTTTCTGCTGAGAGAGATGGCTTTCTTCACCATCTCCTCCTCTGCATGGACACTTACAATCTTAGAAGATGAAAAAATTTCATTTAAAATTTCATCACTTTCAACCATCATCTTCCCTGTAGAAATATTGAGAAATACCTTTGTAGAAGCTACATTTTTCACTTTTTTTATTTCTTGGCTGTTGTTGTCACCGCTGCCACCAAAATGAAAACCATAATCTACATAGCTTTTGTTATTAAATATTTCTCTCTTTTCTTCGAGGGCTTCTTCTGTAATCGTCGCCGGGATAGTATTAGGCATATCTACAAAGGTAGTCACACCACCCTTAGCACATGACATAGAGCCAGTCGTTACACTCTCCTTGTGAGTTAGTCCAGGGTCCCTCATATGGACATGAACGTCTATCACTCCCGGGATAAGATACCTTCCTTCAAGGTCTAGATATTCCATCTTAACAAGGTGTGTATCATTTCTAAATATTTTTTTAATAGCATCCTCTATACCTATCTCCTGAGATATCTCGGTTATTTTCCCTTTTGATACAAGAATATCCCTTAGTCCCTCTTCTCCATTATCCAGTACCAGCCTGGCATTTTTTATTAGCATTCCGTTACCTCTGCCAGCCCTTCTTTTATCTCTTCTAAGACGAGCTCCGCAGCCTTTACAGGATCATCGGCCTTGGTTATAGGTCTCCCTACCACAAGGAAGTCACAACCGTTTAATATTGCATTTTTAGGAGTCATTATCCTCTGCTGGTCATTTGCCGCCGACCACTTTGGTCTCACCCCTGGACAGATTGTTTTAAAATCTTTTCCGCACTCCTCTTTTATAGCCGCTGCCTCCCATGGAGAGCAGACAACCCCGTCCATTCCGCTCTCCTTGGTCATCTTTGCCCAGTGCATCGCAAGTTCTTTTATAGAATGCTCTGTTTTATAAAGCTCTTTTATCTCATCATCAGAGAAACTTGTGAGGACAGTTACAGCGATGGCAAGAGCATCTGGGTTTATTTTCTTTACCTCTTCAGAAACACTCTTCATCATCTTTCTGCCCCCTGCGGCGTGGACATTAAACATAAAGACATTCTGTTTTGCTGCAAAGACAGACGCCATCATAGTTGTGTTTGGTATATCGTGAAACTTAAGGTCTAAAAATACTTTTTTCCCTAGAGAACTGAGATATTCAACAGCATCTCCCTTGGAATTTAGAAACATCTCAAGCCCTACCTTGTATACAGATACAGAATCTCCCAAAATTTCTACGAGTCCCTTTGCTTCCTCTATTGTTGGAAAGTCTAGTGCCACTATAAGTCTGTCTTTAGCATTCATTTTATTCCCCCTAGCCTATTCATTGATTTTCTCTTTTATAAAATTATCTATTTGGATGGGCTGCTCCCACAATCTCCGATATGTTATCAAGGTTATTTTCTAGGCAGTATTTTTCTAGGCCCTCTTTTATCTCTACAGGAAGTACTGGATTCATAAATATTCCTGTCCCTAGAGATATAGCCGAAGCTCCTGCCATTAAAAATTCTATGGCATCTTCTACACAACTTATTCCACCCATACCAAGTACTGGTATTTTCACCGCCTGTGAAACCTGGTATATCATCCTAAGGGCCACCGGTTTTACTGCAGGACCTGAAAGTCCTCCAAATATGTTCCCTAGAACTGGCTTTTTTCTCTTTATATCTATAGACATCCCTAAAAGGGTATTGATTAGTGCAACTGCATCTGCCCCGTTTTCCTCTACTATCTTTGCTATTGCAACTATATCCGTTACATTAGGAGAAAGTTTTACTATAACAGGTTTGGTAGTGACTGCTTTTACCGCTTTTGTGACTGCTCCTGCCACCTCAGGCCTGGCTCCAAAAGCCATTCCACCATCTTTTACATTTGGACAAGAGATATTCAGCTCTATAGCCTTTACCGCCTCTATACTCTCCACCCTTTTTGCAATCTCCACATACTCCTCTATAGTCTTACCGTTTATATTAGTTATGATAGGACTCGTTATCTTCCCTTTTATATCCTTTATTATCACATTTTCAAAGTGATCTATCCCAGGGTTTTCAAGTCCCACAGAGTTTAGCATTCCACCTGGAGTTTCAGCTATCCTAGTACCATAGTTCCCGTCTCTAGCCTCTAGTGTAAGACCCTTTACAACTATGGCTCCCAGGTCATTGGGATCAAAATAATCCTTATACTCAAGTCCAAATCCAAAGCACCCTGATGCTGTCATTATGGGATTTTTCAAATCCAAACCTACAAAATTAGTTTTTAATTTATTCAAAATTATTCACCCCTTAAAATTAATTTCCGCAGCTGCATCCTGGATTTTCTTTAGGATTGACATCGACAATTATCTCAGCCTCGAATACTGGTCCATCTGCACACACTCTTTTCATTCCCTCTTTGGTTTTTATAGAGCACCCCACACAGGCCTTCACTCCGCAGGCCATTTTTTCCTCTAGTGAGATCTGACATCTCATATTGTGCTGAGCGGCCACCTTTGCCACAGCCTCCATCATTTTATGAGGTCCGCATGTATATACTATATCGTATTTTTCTTTTGAAAGGAGTTCCTTCATTGCATCTACTGCATTCCCCTTCATCCCCACGGTACCGTCATCAGTAGCAAAGAATATATCCTCTTTTGGAAAGTGGTAGTTGTCTGCTATTCTTACTGCACCTGCATCTCTTCCTGCTGCTATTATTGTCACGGTGTTTTTATTTTTTACAGATTCTACGAGATACTTCAGAGGAGCCATACCCATTCCTCCCCCTACCACAAGGATCTTCTTTCCCTTTACCTCTGTATCAAAGCCTGTTCCAAGAGGACCCTGCATTCTTATCTCTTCACCTATCTTGTAGTTTGTAAATTCCTTTGTCCCTTTACCTGTAACCTCATAATAAAATTCCAAAATGTGATTTTCCTGATCTGCATAATGGATACTTATAGGTCTTCCCAATATTCTTATCCCATTATGGCATTTTATCATGTAAAACTGTCCAGCTTTGGCCACAGCAGCTGATTTTACCGCCTTTACTTTCATGAGATAGTAATTATCCCCCATATTTTTATTCTCTATGATTACACCGTCTTCTAAAAACATGCTGCCTCCTCTATTATTTCAAAATTATATTATTTTTTTTCACACTTGCTTCACAATAAGCACACCTGTATTTCTCTTCCTCTCTAAAAAACTTAGTAGAAACTTTTTCAAAATTTGTAACGCATTTTGGATTTTGGCATTTTATCACGTCATTTATAACACCTGGCAGCTTTACCATTTTCTTTTCCAAAACTTTAAAATCTTTTATTATATTTATTGATGCCTTTGGGGCCAAAATTGCTATTTTTTCTATCTCTTCGTCTTTCAATATCCTGCCGTCTATTTTTATTATGCCTTTTTTTCCCTGTTTACTGCTTTCTAGGTTAAAGGCTACCATGATGGTCCCGTGCTCCTTATTTAGTTCTAAAAGATTCATTATTTCCAGAGTTTTTTCAGAATCTATATGATCTATCACAGTTCCATTTTCAATTGCATTTATCTGAAGTTCCATCTTCAAAGTACCTCCTTAAATTTGATTTTCTCTTCCTAAAACCATTGCCAACATCGCCATCCTAACCGGAACGCCATTCGAAGCCTGTTTAAAATAAAGTGCATGCTTTGTATCATCAAGGTCTGTAGAGATCTCATCTACCCTAGGAAGGGGGTGCATTATTATCATATTTTCTTTACAATTCCCCAAAATATTATCTCTGTTTATCACATAAATACCTTTTACTTTTTTGTACTCCTCTTCATCTGGGAATCTCTCTCCCTGTATTCTGGTCATATAAAATACATCTATTTCTCCAAGGATATCCCTGAAATCCTCAAGTATATGATATTTTATACCTGATTTATCTAGATCTTCTAGTATGTATTCCGGCATTTGTAGGGAATCTGGCGCTATGAAATATAGTTCAGCATTAAAGTGAGATAGAGCCTTTGTCAGGGAGTGGACTGTCCTGCCGTATTTTAGGTCCCCTACAAGGGCCACTTTGAGATTTTCAATGTTCCCCATCTCTTTTTTTATGGTATAGAGATCTAACAGTGTCTGACTAGGATGCTGATTTGATCCGTCACCTGCATTTATCACCGGTCTCACTGTAGCCTCTGCAGCCAGTCTTGCCGCTCCATCTAGATAGTGTCTCATTACGATTACATCAGAGTAAGCTTCTGCCATCCTTACAGTATCTTTTAGAGATTCACCTTTTTTCAGAGATGTCGCATCTGGAGAATCAAAACCAAGAACTCTTGCCCCTAGTCTTTGTGCAGCTGAGCAGAATGAAAGTCTTGTTCTTGTAGAAGGCTCAAAGAAAAGTGTTGATACAATTTTATCCTTCAAAAGTTCAGGTTTTGGATTTTTCTCCAATTTTTCAGCAACTTCTAAAATTCTCAGTATATCTTTTTTTTTAAAATCTCTCAGTGAAATTATATTTTTCATGACAGCCTCCCGTATTTTTATAAAAAAAAAAGAATAGAAACTATAAGATTTATCTTATAGTCACCATTCCTGTAAAATACACTTTGATTAAATTTAAAATTAAAATATCACTAAAATTAATATTATAGGTTGAAAAAACTTTAAAAATAGAATGAAAAGATTTAGAGAACGTAAAATTCAGAACTTTTTTTCTTCTTTTAGAAGATATCCTAAACAACATTTTCTTCCTCCCTTTAAAATTTTTACTGGAATTATTCTATCAAAAAAAATGAATTAATGCAACTTTTTTTATTTCAACCCAATTTCCAAAATATGAAGTCTGTTTTATTAAAACATTTTTAGTTGTTTGCCAGGCTTTACACTCCCTGGTTTCAGCTTTTTCTCAAGCTCCTCTGCATACTCTTTTATATCTTCTATAATCCTAGTTTTTTCGATGTTCCCCCTGTGCTTCTTCCTCAATTCCTCAATTTCAATTTTCAAAGAAGAGAGATTTTGAAAACCTTCACGTTCTTTAGATATAAATTCATAACAGTGTTCTTTCCACCTTGATTTTTCCTCCTCAGTAAAAGTCTCAGGCATATTTCTTCCTAAAAATCTGAAGTACATTTCTTTATATTTTTTATCTTTGAATCTTGGCACATATTCATAATTTTCCTTATGAAAGGCAACCATCTCATTTTTATCCCACTGACTGGCAAACGACCCGTATATATCTAAATCCGGATCAGTTTCCTGGTCATCTTCCTCTCTAAAAAAAACACTTAGAAGCTCATCTTTTCTTTTAGAAGAAAGCTTTTTTAATTTTTCCACTTTTTCTTTCAAATTAACGGTCAACCTTTTTAAAAATTGTGGGTTTTCCCTAAGACCCTCGTAAGGTATAATAAGAGGGCTCTGGTTTATTCTTATCTGCTTTAGGCCAGGCCTCTTCTTTCCTATCTCTTCAAGCCGTTCATTAGTATAATAGAGATATTCTTTCATCTCTTTTGAGCTCATATTTTCAATGACTTCGATATCACTCAAAACATCCACAAATAAAAATGCGTTTTTATCTCCTCTTTTAGAAAAGTCTCCGATTTTAAAAATAAGAGAGGCATAGCCCTTCTCATAACCATATCCAAAATCTATATGCAAAAACAATTCATCCTTAGACAGCTCTGATTTCACAAACTCTTTTTCCCTGAGATTGAAAAAGTAATTAAAGATAACCGAAGATTTTCTGCTTAGAAGTTCTGCAAGCCCTATAGTGGCATATACATCGGATTTTGCATCATGAGCATTTTCATGAGAAATTCCATTTGCTTCACTTAGTTCCTCTAGCCTGAAAGACGGTCTGCCATCCTCCTTCAATGGCCATTTTAATAGTTCTGGTTTCATCACATACACCCCTAGAACCGCTCTCATAAAGTCCCACCTTGAGCAGTTGTTTTTCCACTCTCGCTCATAGGGGTCTCTAAATGTTCTATAAAAAAGATTTCTTGTTATCTCATCATCAAATTTAATACTGTTATAACCTACGGTTACGGTTCCTTCTTTTGTAAATTCCTTAAATAATATGGCTGCCAGTTCATTTTCTGTAATTCCTTTTTCATTTGCTTCCTGCGGAGTTATTCCAGTTATCAGACTGGCCTCGGGATTTGGGAGATAGTCTTCTGCCAATTTACAATAGTAGACCATTTCATCTACCACTTTAAAGTTCATATCTGTCCTAATTCCTGCAAACTGGGAAATCCTATCTCTTCTAGGGTCCGAACCAAAAGTTTCATAGTCATACCAAAGATAAGTTTTTTTCATAATAAGCAACTCCTTAACAAAATTATTTTACTGTTATTAGTATACTAGACCAGACTATAAATTAAAATATTATAAATTTAAAATTGAATCAAATCTATTTTCTACCAAATAAAAAAAGATCCGGGCATTTTCCAGAATCTTTTTAAAATGCTTTAATATTATTTTTATTTTGGCATCAACATTTTTAATACTTTTATGTCTATTATTGTAATAATAGTTATAGATAATTAAAAAAACTTAAAAAATTACTCGATATGAAGATTTTCTTAATTGTATTTTTTAGTAAAATTTAAAGCTCTATGCTATAAATTTTTCTAATTTCTCTTCCAAGAAAATCACCGGCGACTTCTTTAAATTTATCTATACTGCCACTTATATAAAACTCTTGATGCCCTAATTCACCGACCTTTGTTTTCCCAGTTTTTAAAAAGAGCTCTTTTTTCACCATCTCGGCAGTTTCTTTTGCAGAGTCTACTATATTACCCTTAAAATACCTAGCTATAATATGCCGTATAATTGGATAGTGAGTGCACCCCAACAACAAAGTATCTGCTTTTTCTGGTATATAACTAAGATACTCTTTTACGACCTCTTCATTCTCTAGTGTATCTTCCCAACCCTCTTCTATCATTGAGCACAGTTTCGGACACCCCTTTTGAAATACCGAAATCTTCCCGTTTATTTCTTTCAACGCCTTAGGATAGGCATCCATAGCTACCGTTGCAGGTGTTGCAAGTATACCCACAGAATTATTTGATGTCGCCTCTATTCCCATTTTGGCTCCAGCCTCTATGACTCCAATTATTGGAATATGAGCAAATCTGGTTTTTAAACTCTCAAGAGCAGCAGCAGTCGCAACACTACATGCCACAACGACGGCATGGACCCCGTTCAGTACCAAAAACTCAACAATTTTCAGACAGTGTTCCCTTATTTGATCCACACTCAAATTTTCATAATGAAAATTCTTGTTGTCACCATAATATATTATTGTATCTTCAGGTAAAATTTTACTGATTTCTTTTACTACGGTAATACCGCCGACACCAGAATCAAAAACTCCGATTTTCGCCATTCAAATTTCACCCCTTCAATATTTTTAAATCTAAAATAATAATAAAAAACTAAAGGTCAAACATCTTCTTACAAGTAAGAAGATTATCTGACCCTAGCTTTTTCACATAATCCAATGCAATATTCAATAGGTAGTATCTATTTTATATTCTTAATAATTTTATCTTATGAGAACATATTTATGAAGAATGTAATTACAGATGCATTTGTGAAATCTATAAATAGTGCTCCTACAAGCGGCAGTACGAAGAATGCTCTTGGCGAAGGGAAGTTTGCAGCTGTAAATGATTCCATGTTTGCCATTGCATTTGGTGTTGCTCCCATTCCGAATCCGCAATGTCCGCAAGATATAACCGCAGCATCGTAGTCTTTACCCATTATTCTGAAAGTTACAAAATATGCGAAGGCTGCCATAAGTGCTGTCTGAGCAAGAAGCATTACTATTAATGGTATTGCAAGCGCAGCTAGATCCCATAATCTCATTGTCATAAGAGCCATAGCCAGGAAAAGTGACAGAGAGATGTTTCCTATAGCATCTATACTCTTGTGATGTAAATCTATTTTCTTAAGATCCGCCACGTTTCTTGCGACAGCGGCCACAATCATTGGTCCAATATAGATAGGTAAAACTACTCCGGCTTTCTTAATTACTAATGAAACAAGAGTTCCAAATCCCATAGATAGCGTTATTAAGTAAACTGTACTCATTAATTTAGACTCTGTTATTGTTTCCACTTCAGGTTTTTCAACCCCTTCAAAATGTTGCGCTCCGTCATCAGTGCCCACAAGCGAGTGTTTTGCCATAAGTCTCTTGGCTATCGGTCCTCCTATCACACATCCGGCAATCAGTCCGAAAGTAGCAGATGCGATTGCCACAGCTAGAGCCCCTTGTGCCCCTGCAGCTTCAAGTACAGGCCCGAATGCCCCTGCAGTTCCGTGTCCACCAGTCAGTGGAACTGATCCTACAGCCAGCCCGATTAACGGATTAAGACCAAATGCCTTAGCCAGACTTACACCTACAACGTTTTGTAGTATTACAAGTGCAGTTGCCACTGCTAAGAAAATTCCTACCTGAATTCCACCCTTTTTCAAAAGTTTCAAACTGGCTGCAAATCCTATAGTAGTAAAGAATGCGACCATGAATAGTGTCTTCAACTGTCCGTCATAAGTAAACTCAAAAGCCCCTGTAGAGTGCCCTATTAGAGTAATTATTGAGTAAAGAACACCTCCAATTACAGGTGACGGGATGAAGAATTTTTCAAAGAAAGGTACCCTGTGTTTAATGGCTCTACCTACCAATAAAACGATCGCTGCTAAAGTAAGTGTTTCCATCATGTTGAACTCATAAACTAACATTAAATCTCCTCCTTGCTAATTTTGTTATATAGTTATACAGTTGTTAAAACTTTTATAAAATAAAAATTAATTTTTATTTTAAAGTTCAATAATAATTTCCAATACCTAAAAATTAACAAAAGATTAAAATAAGCAAAATCCAAATTTTAAAAAATATTTTTGTACTGTTATAATGCGTTTTATACTTTTAGTGGCTGTTTCGTCTACTATGAGAGTATACTACTATAACCATTCTATTTGCAAACATATTATGCTATATTCTTGCTATATATTATCAATAATATCTTTGTTAAAAATTTATAAAACGAATACTTAGTCTGTAACGCCCATTTTTAAAGACTTTTTATTTTTATAATTTTCTATCCTCAGGTTCTTTTCTGTGAATTATCGACAGTTTTTTGGATTTTCAACATTCTTTTTACCATCATTTCTTTTTAATTTTATACAATTATTGTCAAAATAATATAAAAAGAGGTAAGATTCATCTCACCTCAATTTGAATACTTATCTCTTCAAGTTCCCTGTCGTGAATTCTTTTGAAAAAAACCAGTGATAAAAATGCCCCTATAAGACAATAAAACATATCTGACTGTGTATCCCATACATACCCCTGAGTCCCTAAAAATTCATTAGACCCAGTTCCAGTAGCCAAGGCCACCCACCACTCTATAAGTTCATAAAAAGAACTTATCGCCATACAAATGGATATAACTATAAAAAAAAGCCATTTACCTCTTGAAACCACTGATTTCCTGAGTAAAATTTCTCTGGCTATCATAGCAGGGGTCAATCCCTGGACAAAGTGACCTAGCTTGTCATAATTATTTCTTTCAAGTTCAAAGATCTCCTTGATCCAGTTAAAGAAAGGAACCCTCGCGTATGTATAGTGTCCCCCAATCACTAAAATCACAGCATGGATAAGTATGAGCCAGCAGGTTAACTGTGTCAGTGGAAACTTTCTATATGTCGCCACAACTATGATCACCCCTATAACGGCCGGAGCAACCTCTAGCATCCATGTAAAAGTATCATAGGGTCTTATCCCGCTCCATACCAAGACAATGAAAAACACTATCAGCTGAAAGACATTTATCTTTTCCCTGCTCATTTTATCTCACCTCTTTACTGTTTTATAGAATACTTACTTTATATTCATGATCTCCTTAAACTCTTTTACTTTCCCACGACTCACAGGTATCTCATCTTTCAGACCTTTAAACTTAAGATTATAAGTACTGTTAAACCAGGGTATTATCTCAGATATCTTATCAACATTTACTATATAGGATCTGTGACATCTAAAAAACCTGTCTTTAGGAAGTTTATTTTCTAAATCTGAAATTTTTAACTTGGATATATATATATCCTTTTCAGTAAAAATTTTAGTCTCTCTTTCACAGGCTTCACAGTAATATACTTCATTTAGGGACAAAACCTGCATTTTATCCCCCTTGCATATTGTAAGTTTAGAATGAGAATGTATTTCTTTGCTTTCTTCTGATCTTTCACTAGGCCTATTTTCTAGTCTTTTTAAAGTATTAACTATTCTTTCTTCTGAATAAGGTTTCATAATATAATCAAAGGCCTGTATGTCAAAAGCATCTACAGCATAGTGGTCATATGCCGTTATAAAAACCATCTCAGGTTTTTTATTGAATTTAGAAATCAGTTTTCCAAGACTCATCCCGTCTAGATTGGGCATATTTATATCTAAAAATATTATATCCACATTATTTTCCTGCAGATATTTGAGAACCTCTAAGGGATCTTCAAACTCTTGAACAATTTTAATACTACTGAAATTCTCTATAAAATATTTAAGCTCCTCTCTAGAAGGATATTCATCATCTACTATTATACATTTCATATTCCCTCCCCGACTTCACAAGAAAACTTATCTTTGTTCCTTTTTTTAGCCTTTCTATCTCTAGACCCTTGCCGTACAAGAGTTTGATTCTGCTATGTACATTATATAGTCCTATCCTCTCAGGTTTTTTGTCTTCAGAGTTTATTCTCTCTATTATCCTTTCATCTATACCGGCTCCGTCATCCTCTATTTCCACTTTGAGGTCTTTTCCATCCCTGTAGGCCTTTATCCAGACATTCCCAGCATGGGAACTTTTCAAAATACCGTGTTTTATGGAATTTTCTACAAGAGGTTGTATTATAAGACTAGGTATCATGCGACCTTTTATCTCTTCTTCTATAAAATAATAGACGTTTATTTTCCCATTGAACCTAGCTTGTTCTATATTGACATAAGCCTTTACCTGTTCGAGTTCTTTTTCAAGTGTCACAGGTTTATCGCCGCTCTCAATATTAAACCTGAGATAAGTAGACAGATTTATTATTATCTCTCTGGCCTTAGATGGGTCCATCCTTACAAAAGAGGAGACTGTGTGAAGTGCATTAAAAAGAAAATGCGGATTTATCTGTGCCTGCAATGCACGGAGTTCTGATTTTGCAGCCATCTCCTTCAATCTTTCTATACGGCTTATTTCTAACTGAGTAGATATGAGCTGCGAGAGTCCCTCTGCTAAATATCTGTTTCTAGAAGACAGCAAACTGTTCTCTGCATAGTATATTTTTAAGGTCCCCACAACTTTTTCAGCTTCTTTTAAAGGTGTAATAATGGCTGAATGAATATCTTTCAAACCACAGTAAAATTTGATTTCATCATTATTGCTTTCGATGACCAGTAATTTTCCAGAGGCAAGTACTTTTTTGGTAGCCTCACTTACAATCTCTTTATGAGTCAATAGATACTCTGGATCATCACTATAATTTGCCAGAATATACTCCTGATCTGTTATTATTACCACCTTGGCCCCTAAGGATTCCTGTATAACGCGGCATACATTTTTAAGTGAATTGCTGTTCAGCTCCCTGAAGAATGGAAGTGTTTTATTTGCAATTTCCAGAGCAAGTTTAGACTGTTCTCCCGCCATCTTTTCCTTATCTTCCTGTATACTTTCTGTTATTGCTATGACAATAGATACCCCTAAGGCATTTGCAAGAACCATAGGGACATATATATTCCTTACTATATCCTGAGCTAAATGAGATGGCCTTGACATTATGAGTATAAAAGCCATACTTATATTTTCTACTATAACTCCAGCTAAAAAACCATAAAGCTTTCGGTTGTTCACCCCTATATTCTTATAAAGAAGTCCAGATAAAACTCCTCCTATAATAGTAGCTATTCCACAGGGAATGGCCGTTATACCATCCATATCAATAAGAACTCTATGGATACCTGCTATCACTCCTGCAGTTATACCCACTACAGGCCCTCCCAGTATCCCTCCAACTACTACCCCTATATTCCTAGTGTTTGCTATGGCGCCGTTGTAGTCTACACCTACGTATGTCCCCAATATGGCCATGGTAGAAAATACCAACGACAGTATCACCTTGTCCCTGCTTTCAAAGGCTTCCTTTTCAATTATTTTTCTGAAGGCCTTTAGCCTAGAAAGAAAAAATGCTATTGTAATAGTATAGCCTATATTGTTTAAAAGATGATTGAATAATTGAAGCATAAATTACCAACTCCATAACTTTATTATAGGACATTGTATCTTATTTACAAATTATTGTCCACTTTATAGACCATCTACTAATTTTAGCTTTTTCATGGTTTCTCTTATCACAGCCCTCAAACTCTAAATATCTTAACAATAGAGTAAATAAAATTAATTTTGCATGTACATATTATAAAAACTGTTGAAATATTTAGATTAATTACTTATACTTTAACTGCTAAAGATTTTTTATTAGGAGATGGCAGATGATTAAAGATAAAATATTAAAAGTCTCCACCTATGCAGGAAAAATAATTTTAGAAAATGGCGGAGAGACTTACAGGGTGGAAAATACCGTATGCAAAATATGTGAAACGTACGGCTATACTGCCGACTGTTTTGCCACTCTTACCGGAATAATGGCCTCATTAGAAGATCAAGAGGGCAATATTTCATCGATAATAGTCAGGATTTCAAAACGTGGTACAAATCTCGACAGAATACACAGAGTTAACATCCTGTCTAGGGAAGCTCACAGATATACTCCTGAGGAGCTCATGAAATCTCTAAAATCCATTGAACTTGAAAAACGTTACCCTATGCATCTTAATTTTTTGGCATATGCCTTTTGCGCCGCATCTTTTTCAGTTATTTTTGGAGGAACCTACAGAGATTTCATTGTTGCAATGATTATAGGGGGAGTCCTAAATATTTTTACATATTTATCAAACAAACTAGAGATCAATAATTTTATTGTTAATAGTGTCGGCGGTGCCATATGTGCCTTCATAGGAACCTTTTTTATGAAAATAGGAGTGGCTGATAACCTTGATAAAATAATCATAGGCTCACTCATGCTTTTAGTTCCGGGAATGGCTCTTACAAATGCCGTAAGGGATATTATTGCAGGAGACTTCATGGCGGGAATGGCCCGTGGAGTAGAGGCCCTACTTATCGCCACCTCTTTGGCAATAGGGACTGGAGCTGTTCTTACATTAATGTTATAATTTTGGAGGTCTATTATGATAAAGCAGGTTTTGTTTTCTGTATTTGCCACATTTTGTTTTGCCATAATTTTCAATATCAGGGGTAGGAAACTTTTCTTCACCTCTATAGGAGGCGGTATAAGCTGGCTCACCTATCTTTTATGTATTAATGCAGGGTATTCCATATCCTTCTCATATTTTTTATCCTCGATAGCCCTGACTCTATTCTCTGAGATTTTTGCAAGGCATCTTGAAACTCCGGTTACCACAATCCTCATCTGCGGACTCATCCCCCTTGTCCCAGGAGGAGGTATATACTATACCATGTATAATATTATAAAAGAAAAACCTTTGGAAGCATTTTCAAAAGGCATAGAAACTTTTCTTATATCATGTTCTCTGGCCATGGGGATTGTATTTGTAACGTCCTTCATAAAAATAATAAAAGATATTCACAGAAAAAAACTAATCACAAGGATAGTTTCTAAATAACACCAATAAAAAAGCTCTTTTAAGGGAGCTTTTTTATTCTCCAGATTTATTCAGGCTCTTATTTAAATATTTTTTCAACCTTGATTTTGAGCTTATCTGGTATGACATAATCTTTTGACATCACTCTTTTCAGTGCCATAAAAGGTTTATGCCTATAGTTTCTTTTCTCTCTGTCAGTACTTTCTATCTCTTCTTCTATATCATTTTCAAACTCCACGTAACTTCCTATAGAATAATTTATACTTCTCTGAATCCCCTTATTTTTATATTCTGCGTTTTCCTTGTCATATTCGGCTCTCCAACTGTGATTGTCTTTATCATACACAGCTACATAAGGTATTTTGAATCCATTCAAAAGACGTATAAACTGCGGGATAGTGCTTTTACTTCCGCACTCTATTATAGAATATTCATATTTGTATACCCCTATACATTCTGCCAAATACGGTAGAAGTATTTTATCTGTCTGTCCCTCAACGAGGATCACTTTTTTTGCAAAAAAGAGTTCACTCCTATCTGGATTTATCCAGTAATTCATGTTGAACCTTTTGACTTCATCTCTGGAAAAAAGGTTTTTCCTGTTTTGAAATACCTTAGTCCCTCTTTCATCCCGCCTCACTATACATATGGATCTGTATTGCTTCAGACCTACAAAGTTGCTTGAATGGGTGCAGACATATATCTGAGTACCATATTTAGACAGATGAATAAGTGTGTTGTAGAGCTCCCTCTCCGCCTGGGGATGCAGATAAAGTTCCGGTTCTTCGTAGAGAATCATGGTGCTCCCTAGTATGCTTCTGTTTTTCTTCCGTGATTCTCTAGAGAGAATTCTGGCAATATTAAATATCACGTTTCTTTGTAGACCTTTGCTTGCATAATCTTCTTGCAAAACTGAATAAGTGCTCATTATTTCACCAATAATCTCTCTGTCACAAGCACCCTCGCTGTCAAGAACGCTCAAAAGTTTTTTATAAAAAAATTCAGTAAGTTCCTTTGATGTGGCTGCAACCGAAGGGATAAAAACCACCTCTATATTTTTTATGATATCCCTGTAATCAGTCCATCCTATTTCTACACTCTTATACTCTTTGAGCACTTCATAAGTGAACCCATCATCTCCTTCTTTTATTTTGAGTACAAGTTCATCATTTTTATCTAGGTAGGGTTTCAATTTTTTTAGTTTTTCAATGGAAACTATCTGAAATTTACCCTCTATCTCTACTATTCCCCCGTCCCTTCTCTTATCTTTTTTTCTATAGTTGCGTTCTCCTAGAAAAAACAGTATTGCAGAAAAAATACTAGATTTCCCGTGGTTGGCTCCACCTATTAGCAACATGAGATTCTCTAGCTCTATACTTTCGTTTTCTATTGATTTCCAATTTTTTATATTTATTTTTTTTAGGTACATAAAATTAACTCCCTCCTTACATATTTTGTATTTACATAATTTTATGTATCAAAACACTTTTATAAAAAATACAGCACATTTTCAGATCTTTATTTATTTTTATTTTCGAAAGAATATTTCGAAATCAAAGTTGATTTCCTTTAAATGACAGAGAGAGGCCCCTTAGGACCCCTCTCAATTCTTTAAAATATTAATTCCATTCTCAGACAGATTATCCTTTATGAGCGATTATTACCCTGCCTATGAGTCTGCCGTTTAGCATATTTTCCACTTCGTCAAAAATGCCATCAATACCAACCTCTTTTATTCCTGACTCGAGATCAGATCCTTTCCAATCTCTTGATATAAGACTCCATATTTTTTCCCTTTTCTCTTTTGGGCACTGCACAGAGTCGATCCCCACTAATTTTACGCCCCTCAGTATAAATGGATATACCGTCGCAGAAGGCAGCTCTCCTCCTGCCACATTTCCGCATGTAGTAACTACTCCTGCATAGTTCAATGATCTTATAGCCGTTGAAAGTGGATTCCCTCCCACCGTGTCTACGACTCCTGCCCAACTTTGCTTTAGAAGTGCTTTACCGCTCTTATCGTCTAGCAGATCTCTGTTTACTATATCGTCCGCCCCAAGTTTCATTGCCAGCTCTTTCTCTTGATCACTATTAATTACTGCAGTTACCTGATATCCCATTTTTGATAAAAATCTTACTGCATGACTCCCTACTCCTCCTGTTCCACCACTTACAAGGATCTTTCCGTCTTCCGGTTTCACATCTTTTATTAATTCATAAACTGAAAGTCCAGCAGTAAATCCAGCAGTTCCATAGATCATTGCTTCCTTCAAAGAAAGATTTTCAGGTCTTTTTATTACCCATTCACCTGGAACTCTTATATACTCTCCAAAACCTCCGTCAGTGTTCATCCCAAGGTCAAACCCAGTCAATATAACTTCATCACCAGGTTTAAAATCAGAAGTTCTACACTCTGTTACCACTCCTGCAGCATCTATTCCAGGTGTATGAGGATAATTTCTAGTCACGCCCCTGTTTCCTATACAAGATAGAGCATCTTTATAGTTTAACGAAGAATACTTCACTTTGATTATTACATCTCCCTCTGGAAGGTCCTCTATACCTCTTTCCACTATTTTTTTTACAAACTCTCCATTTTCCTCAAATATTCTGACTGCTCTAAATTTCATAATCACCCTCCTGCATTTTAGTTCGATTTCGTACTACAATTTTACATCCAATTTTTCGTTTTGTCAATATAATTTACTCTTTTTCAAAATTCCTAAAAAGACACATTTGAAAATGTCTGATTCCAATGGAGATTATATTCAATTTGGTTTTATAAACTCCTTTATAATTATTTTATGACGGTAAAATTACCCTTCCTTCATAATTGATTTGCCTGGATAAAATAACAGATAAAAATACAGATAGTAAGATTCTGACTTAACAATCATATAAATTGCAATAAAAGGGTCTCTTCAAAATTACGTTCAAATTATATTTAAAGCCATTAATAGTCTCCATTTAAAGTTCTTTCTGCGTATTTAAGCAATTCAACGATCACGTGTAAAATTCTATATGAAAATTTATTTTTTATGGTATGATATAAAAAAAATAGGCAGGTAATTATTTATGATTGATAGAAATTCAAGAACACCTATATATGTCCAAATAGAAAAATATTTTTTAGAGTTAATTCAAGAAAATAAAATAAAAGTCGGAGAGCAGTTTCCATCTGAGACTGTTCTGTCAAAAGAACTCGGTGTAAGCAGGATGACAATAAGACAGGCAATCAATAACCTTGTTATAAACGGTTATCTCGTTAGAAGTAGAGGAAAAGGGACTTTCGTAAAAGAAAGAGATACTAAAAAAATAGAGTTACCATTAGATAAACTTCGAAGTTTTTCAAAAGAAGTCCAAAAATACGGGAAAGAACCTGTAAATATAGTTGTGGTGTTTAAATTGACAGAAGCCCCATTAAATATAGCAAAAATTTTAAAAATAACAGAGAGGGAAAAAGTTTTCTACATTGAAAGACTCAGGTGTTTGGGCGACGTACCTGCAGTGTTAGAACAGACATATATGCGCAATGATCTCTTTGAAGACCTCACTGAGGATGTCATACTCTCTTCAAAATACAAGTATATTCAAGAAAAGGGTTATAAAATAAAAGAAAGTAAGAGAGAAATTATGGCCGAAATTCCATTGGAAAATGTTGCAAGCCTCTTAAAATTAAATAGAAATGAACCTGTTCTTAAGGCTAAATCTATAACTTTTTTAACTGATGGAACTCCCTTTGAATATTCAGAAATAAGCTATAATCAAAAGAAATATAAGTTTACTCTGATAGCAGAATACGATTGAAAAATACAATTTCTGTTCTTAAAAATAACTTTTTGTTGACAGAATTGTTTTTTTCAACTATACTTGGATTGTCTAGACAATTAGACAATGTGGGAATTCATAAAATTTATAATAAATTTTTCAAAAGGAGTGGAATGATGGAGAAAAGATTTAATATTGTGTTGGTCGGTGGAGGATCTACATGGACTCCCGGAATTTTAAAGGCGATTTGTAAGAAGCAGAAAGATTTTCCTTTAGCGAGTATAGTTTTATATGATGTTGATGGAGAAAGGCAAGAAGTTATTGGGCAGTTTGGAGAAATTCTTTTTAAAGAAGAATATCCAGAAGCAAAATTTATTTATACAACAGATAAAAAGATAGCTTTTACAGATATGGATTTTGTATTCTGCCAAATGAGGACAGGCGGATATCCAATGAGAGAACTAGATGAAAAAATTCCTCTAAGCGAGGGTGTTATTGGTCAAGAAACCTGTGGTCCAGGAGGATTTGCATATGGTATGAGATCAATAAAAGATATGGTAGAATTAGTTAATGATGTAAGAGAACTGTCTCCTGACGCCTGGATACTAAACTATACAAATCCTGCAGCTATTGTAGCAGATGCTTTGAACAGGGTATTTCCTGACGATAAAAAAATTCTCAACATCTGTGATCAGCCAGTGAATCTTTTAAGGTCATATGGAAGGTTGCTTGATATGGATCCGAATGAATTTGAACCTGTATATTTTGGGCTTAACCATTTTGGATGGTTTACACACCTGTACAACAAAGATGGTGTAGACATGGCACCTAAATTAAAGGAAATAATCACAACCGGGGGATTTATTCCCGTAGATGCTGAGCAGAGAGACCAGTCTTGGCTCGATACATACGCAATGGTTAGGGATATGCTGGTAGATTTCCCAGAGTATCTACCGAATACTTACCTTCAGTACTATCTCTACCCTGATTATAAAGCAAATAAGTTAGATCCTGATTATACAAGGGCTAACGAGGTAATGAATGGAAGAGAAAAAAGAGTATTTCAGGAGTGTAGAGATGCTGTAAATGCCGGAACAACAAGGCTTTCTGATGTAGTTCACAATGATGCTCATGGTGATATGATTGTTGAGGTAGCGGAAGCTATCGCATTCAATAAAAATAAAACATATATTGTTATTGTTCAAAACAATGGACTTGTTGAAAATGTCCCTAACGATGCCATGGTAGAAGTAGCTGCGTCACTGGGGATAAATGGTCCGAAACCTTATGGTGTTGGTAAAATAGATACTTTTTATAAAGCCATGGTAGAAAATCAATTTGCCTATGAGAGACTGACAGTGGAAGCTTATTTTGAAGGGTCATATAATAAAGCCCTAAAAGCACTTACACTAAACAGAACTGTTGTTGATGCAAAAAAAGCAAGGAAAATACTGGATAAACTTATTGCTGCCAACAAGGGATACTGGCCTGAATTAGTATAGAATAACTTAAAATAGGGGTGGATTATGAAGGATAAGGTTATGAAATATCTACAGGATTTTGGTAGAAGTTTAATGTTACCAATTGCGCTTTTAGCAGCAGTGGGTATATTATTTGGATTTACAGCTGCATTAAGTAGACCACAAATTAAAGATATGCTGCCATTTCTTAATGGCGGTGGAGTGGCGTATGTACTTTTTCTGATAAGAACAATGAGTATTAAGATATTTGGATTAATACCGGTTCTATTCGCAATTTCTATTTCTCTAGGACTTGCAAAGAAAGAAAAGGAAATAGCTGCACTTGCAGGTTTTGTATGCTATTACACATTGATGTGGAGTGCAAGTTACATGGTAGCATCAAACTATATAACTTTTCCATCTTCGGCACTAGGAAGCGCCTTAGGGTTAGACGGAGTTCCTGAAATGGGAGCTGTTGGAGGAATGATAGCAGGTACACTTACTGCCTATATTCATAATAAATATTATAATATTGATCTTCCTGTTGCCATAGCCTTCTTTGGGGGAAAAAGATTTGTGGCAATTGCGGTAATTCTTGCTGGATCAGTTTTAGGTCAGATCCTTCCATTTATATGGCTGCCTATAAGTAATGCAATACAGTTTGTGGGCATTGGAATTGCTAGCTTAGGACTTTTTGGAACATTTTTATACGGTTTCCTAGAAAGACTTCTAATTCCTACAGGACTGCATCATATTTTAAACGGTATATTTAGAACTACAGCAGTAGGCGGAGAACTAAATGGAACTGTTGGAGTATGGAATATATTCTTTGAGTATTTTGGCAAAGTAGATATAAATGAGTTGAAAGAATATACTAGATTTCTTGCACAAGGAAAAATTCCTTACATGGTATTTGGTCTCCCTGCGGCAGCTCTCGCTATGTATAAAACTGCCCCGGAAGGAAAAAAGAAGACCACAGAGGCTCTTCTTATAGCTGGAGTTCTTGCCTCTATGACCACAGGAATTACAGAACCTCTTGAATTTACATTTCTATTTATAGCCCCATTACTATTTGTATTTCATTCGGTAATGGCAGGTCTATCGTTTTTACTCATGGATTTATTAAATGTAGGGATTGGAAATACTCAAGGTGGTCTTATAGACCTATTTGTATATGGAACTCTTGTACCAGGCTCAAATTGGATATATCCTGTTGTAGTTGGTTTAGGTTACTCTGGAATATATTACTTCACATTTAAACATTATTTTATTAGAAAAGGTATAATGATAGATTCAGGAGTAGAGAGCACAGAAAAATCCTCTGCAAACGTATCTGAAAGCAAGGATGAAAAAACAGCTTTAATTATAGAAGGTCTTGGTGGAAATTCCAACATAGTGTCAGTGGATAACTGTTTCACAAGACTCAGACTTGAGGTTAAGAATTCAAAAGATGTTGATGAAATAAAACTTAAATCTACTGGTGCGGCAGGAATAAAGATAATTTCAGAAACACAGGTGCAAGTTATATACGGCCCTAAGGTAAATATCATAGCAAGTGGGATAAAGGATCATTTAGGTTACTAAATTAAAAAGGATAGAAATCTCTATCCTTTTTAATTTTATACACTGTAAAATTAAACCTTTAATTGGATAATCTAAGGTTGGTTGTATTTGGAGGTAGAGATTTTAATGAAAGTAGTTATAGCAATAGACTCCTTTAAGGGAAGCCTTAGTTCATTAGAGCTTGGGCGGCTTATAGAAAGAGGAATAAAAAAAATATATAAAAATGCAGATGTAAAGAAAGTACCTATTGCAGACGGTGGAGAAGGGACTGTAGAAGCTCTTGTAGAGGGAACAAAGGGTAAATTTGTAAATATAAAAGTACACGACCCTCTAATGAGACTGATAGATGCCAGATATGGAATAATGGGAAATAATGTTGCTGTCATTGAGATGGCAGAGGCCTCTGGACTGCCACTCCTGCAACCTGAGGAGAGAGATCTCAGAAAAGCCACAACATATGGTACCGGAGAACTTATCAAAGATGCTGTTGAAAAGGGATGCAGAGAGTTCATCATCGGTATAGGTGGAAGTGCTACAAATGATGCAGGTCTTGGAATGATGCAGGCATTGGGGTATAAATTTTTGGATAAAGATGGAGAAGTTCTTGGATACGGTGGAGAGATAATGGGAAATATAGCTGAGATAGATTCTACCGGAGCCATAGAAGGTCTTGATAGATGCCAATTTTCTATAGCCTGTGATGTAGATAACCCTTTTTATGGTCCTAGAGGGGCTGCTCATGTGTACAGCAGACAAAAGGGAGCCGATGATGAAATGGTGGAATACCTGGATTCATCTCTGAAAAAACTGGCATTGACTCTGAAGGAGAAGACTGGAAAAGATGTAGAAAATATACCTGGAGCAGGTGCAGCAGGAGGTTTAGGAGGAGGTTTTGTGGCTTTCCTAGATGGTGAACTGAAGCCTGGGATAGACATAATCCTTCAAGAGGTTAGTCTGGCTGAGAGTATAGAGGATGCAGACTTTGTAATAACTGGTGAAGGAAGGATAGACTTTCAGTCTGTTATGGGCAAGGCTCCTATGGGTGTATCTAGACTCTCAAGGGATAAAGGAATTCCTGTAATAGCAATCGCAGGATGCATCGCAGATGATGCAGAAGCGATGCATGACCATGGTTTAGATGCTTTCTTCTCCACTATAAATTACCCTGTTTCTCTTGAAGAGGCAATGAATAAAGAAAGGGCCAGTATTTTTGTAGAAAAAAATATCGAAGAGATATTTAGGTTGATAAAAATCTGTGAAAAAAAGTATAAATTGAGATAAAATAATTTGATTTTTTAGGAGGTTAGTATGGGATTATTTAATTTTTTTAAAAAGGAAAAAACAATTGAAGATAGATGGTTTAATATTTATTCACCATTAAATGGGAAAGTAATAAATCTTTCTGAAGTTCCAGATGAAGCTTTTTCTAGCAAAATGATAGGAGATGGATGTGCAATAGAACCATTTGAAGGGTCAATATTTTCACCAGTTGCAGCAGAAATAAATATTTTTGAAACTAATCATGCCGTTAGTTTTGAAATGGAAAATGAGATTGAAATGATAGTCCATTTTGGAATAGATACAGTTAAGCTTAATGGAAATGGATTTAAAAGGGTTGCTGAATCAGGATCAAAAGTGAAAATAGGAGAAGAGCTTGTTAAGTATGATATTGACTTTATGAAAGAAAATGCTAAGTCTATAAGAACTCCTATTATTATAAATAACATGGACTTGGTCGAAGAATTGAAGATTATGGCCACCGGAGATGTCAAAGCTGGAGATTTGCTGATGAGAGTCAAAATAAAAGAATAGATATAACAGATTTTTTTATCAAGTGTGAATAGATCTTCTAAGTCACTACGGAGCTCCAGTCGGATCTATTTTTTGTATCCAAAAAAAATAACAAAATTGGAATATAATACCCAGAATATTTTTAATACCTATATTAACCCAAGTTGCCACTTCATATTTAAGTAGTCTTTATTCATACCCCCTTGTAATTTTCTCTAAAAAATTTTTATAATACAATTATATTTCTCTAGAGAATATTATGAAAGAGCAAGTGCAAAATATCAGTCACATAAAATAAAAAAGACCACAAAAACTTTTCCACAACCACCACCCCTATAGTGAACTTTAAAAATAAAAGAAATCCGGACTTATAAGTCCGGATTTCTTTTATTTTGACATCTTCATAAGGAGTTGACCAGCTTTTACACTTTCTCCCTCTTTCACCATCAATTTTTCAACAGTCCCTTCACATTTTGCCGTTATATTTGTCTCCATTTTCATGGCTTCTATTATAACAACAACTTGGTTTTCTGTTATTTTATCCCCCTCTTTTACCAAAACTTTTGTAACTGTTCCAGGTATACTCGCCCCTATATGTTTTTCATTTTTAGGATCAGCCATTCTAGCTTCAGAGCTTTCATCTGAAACTACTCGCTGAGATTTGTCCTTCACCCTTACCTCCGTTCTATTTCCATTTAGTTCAAAAGTAACAGTTCTGTAACCTTCCGAATCTATTTTCGAAAGCTGAAGCAAGGTTATTACCAGTGCCTCTCCTTCTCCAACCTTGACCTCGCAAGTTTCGCCCTCTGCAAGACCGTGGAAATATATATCACTGCCTATAGAGCTAAAGTCTCCATATTCTTTTAGATACTCCAAGTATGCTTCAAAAACATCAGGATAAAGTGCATAACTTATTGCATCTTCCATAGTTGCATCTATTCCATGTTTAGCACTTAGATTCTTCATGATAGCCTCAAAGTCTTCAGGAGGCAGAAGCTCACCAGGTCTGCACGTAATAGCCTTTTCACCTTTTAGGACAATCTTCTGAATCTCCTCAGGGAATCCTCCGTCAGGCTGCCCCATCATACCTTTAAAATAAGCCACTACCGAATCTGGGAATGCCATATCTTTACCCTTTTCAAGGAAATTCTCAGGAGTCAGATCGTTCTTGACCATGAATATACCCAGGTCTCCCACCATCTTTGAAGATGGAGTTACCTTTACTATATCTCCTAGCATAACATTTACTTTTCCGTACATCTCTTTTATTTCATTAAATCTGTGCCCTAGTCCAAAACTCTCTACCTGAGGTTTTAGATTTGAATACTGTCCTCCTGGTATCTCATACTTATATATCTCTGTAGAACCTGACTTAAGACCAGATTCAAACTGAGCATATACAGGTCTTACCGCATTCCAGTAGTCAGAAATCTGCTGAACATCATCAAGGTTTATTCCAGTATCTCTGTCTGTATTCTCAAGGGCTGCAACTATTGAGTTTAGAGATGGCTGACTTGTCAATCCTGACATTGCATCAAAGGCAGTGTCAATTATATCCACACCAGCTTCTGCAGCCATTAGACAGGTTGCCACTCCATTCCCTGTTGTATCATGAGTATGCAGGTGGATAGGTATTGAGATATTTTCTTTCAGAGCCTTTACAAGTTTGAATGCTGCATAAGGTTTCAAAAGAGCCGACATATCTTTTATCCCCAAAATATGTGCCCCTGTCTTTTCTATCTCCTTTGCCTTGTCTATATAATACTGAAGGTTGTATTTGCTTTTTTTACTGTCTAATATATCCCCAGTATAGCATATACATGCCTCGGCAATCTTTCCGTTTTTTATTACCTCTTGTATAGATAGCTCCATACCCTTTACCCAGTTCAGAGAGTCAAAAATTCTGAAAAGATCAACTCCGTTATCTGAAGCCTGCTTTATAAACTCCTGAATTACATTATCAGGGTAGTTCTTATAACCTACAGCATTAGAACCTCTGATAAGCATTTGAAGAAGTACATTAGGGACTCTTTTTCTTATTTCTCTCAGTCTTTCCCAAGGAGATTCTTTTAAGAACCTGTAGGAAACGTCAAACGTAGCTCCTCCCCAGCATCCTATAGAGAAAAGATCCTTAGCCAAGATTGATGTATCTTTTGCTATTTTCGTCATATCTGTTGTTCTCACACGTGTAGCCATAAGAGATTGATGTGCGTCTCTCATGGTTGTATCTGTTAGAAGGAGTTTATTCTGGGCTTTTATCCACTCTACTACCCCCTCAGGACCTTTCTCATCTAGAATCTGCTTAGTTCCATACAAGTTGTCTGGTTTTTTAGCTCCTGGAATTACAGGGACATCAAAATCTTTTTCTGCACCATGAGTTTCATTGACTACCTTTTCAGCTATAAACTTTACAACATTTCCTTCAAAATCGTGCCTTACTGAGCTTTCAAATAATTCACTGTGTTTCTCTATGAAACTTGTATTGCACTCTCCCTTTGCAAATACAGGATGGTTCAGAACATTTATCAAGAAAGCAACGTTAGTTTTTACTCCTGTGACTTTAGTCTCTTTTATGGAACGGAGTGCCTTTCTTCTAGCATCCTCAAAAGTTCTTCCGTAAGATATTACTTTTACTAAAAGACTATCATAATATGGACTTATTACCGCTCCTGAGTATCCGTTTCCTCCGTCAAGACGTATTCCGAAACCGGAACTTGTTCTATACACATCTATTTTTCCTGTGTCCGGTGCAAAGTTGTTTACGGGATCTTCTGTGGTAATTCTACACTGGATGGAATAACCTTTCGCCTCTATACTCGCTTGAGACGGTATTCCTATCTCCTTAGAATCTAAGCTGTACCCCTCTGCCACCAGTATCTGAGTCTGGACAATATCTATCCCAGTTACCATTTCACTTATGGTATGCTCCACCTGTACTCTAGGATTCATCTCTATGAAGTAATGATTTTCGTCCTTATCTACTAAAAATTCAAGAGTACCTGCATTTCTGTAATTAACAGACTTTGCTATTTTAATTGCATCCTCGCATATGATTTTTCTTTTTTCATCTGAAAGAGTCAGAGCAGGCGTTATCTCTACAACTTTTTGATGTCTTCTTTGCACAGAACAGTCTCTTTCATAAAGATGTACGATGTTTCCATATTTATCTCCTAGTATCTGAACCTCTATATGCTTCGGCTCCTCTACATATTTTTCCACAAATATATCATCTATTCCAAAAGCCTTCATAGCTTCATTTTTAGCACTTCTATAGGCATCAATGAGTTCAGAATGACTTCTCACTATACGCATTCCACGACCGCCTCCACCAGCAGCTGCTTTAAGCATTATAGGATAACCGCAGGTTTCTGAGAAAGAGAGCAGATCCTCTTCAGACTTTATAGGCTTATCTACCCCTGGGATAGTTGGAACCCCTACTCTGGACGCTACTATTTTGGATTTTATCTTGTCCCCTAGACTCTCCATCATCTCAGCTGTGGGACCTATGAACTCTATCCCTGCTTCCTCACATTTTCTTGCAAATTCTGGATTCTCAGAAAGAAAACCATATCCCGGGTGTATTGCATCCACTCCCTTTTTTTTGGCTAATCTGATTATTTCATCGATGGACAGGTAAGCATCAATAGGGCCCTTATTTTTTCCTATCATATAAGCCTCATCGGCCTTCATTCTAAAGAGAGCAGTTTTATCCTCTTCAGAGTAAATAGCTACGGCTCTTATACCTAGTTCCTTACATGCCCTTATTATTCTTATTGCAATTTCACCCCTGTTTGCAATCAATACCCTTTTAAACTTTTTAGACATATTATCCCCCTTATATATCAAATATTTAAATCTTTTTGGTTTTCACCTGTTGATGTTAATTTACTTCTAAAAATATAACTCACCTTTAAAGAATTATAAATTTATAAAAAAATACAGGAATTTAAAATCACAGCTTAAAAATTTAATAAGCCAAATGATTTTAAACCCCTGTAAAACACATATACTACTACCAGCCATGCATAGCACGAAAGGATTCATATAAATATATTTAAAGTTCTCTAAAAAATAGTTATTCTGTTATCAATCTTGATTTTTTAAATAATGCCGGCTTTCACCAATTCCAGCTCGCTTGTTAAAATAAATTTACAGGAATTTAAGCTATTTGTCAAGACATATTTTGTTTAAAGATGCCTAAACATCTAAATTTTATTGGATATTTAAAGGTTATTTAAGAGATTTTTCATTTATCTTTGAATCTTCCTGGAGATCACTTTAATGGCAGTAAAAAAATTATTTTTAAGATTTGGATTTTTAAGCCACTTACCTCTCTTTGTCTTATCTCTAGACATCTGTTCAACTCTTTATTCATTTCTCATATTAGTGTTTATTCATGACTTTTTTTATTTTTCATGACTTTTAAAACAATAAAAGGGGGCCTATCCCCCTAATATACCATCTATATTTTAATTTTTTTCAATTCATCCATTGTTTCTTTTATTGTAAATGCAAGACCTTTTACTTTTTTCTGTGTAAGGCCGCATAGGGCTATTCTTATCCCACCACCGACAGCTACAGTAAAAATATTTTTTCTTTTGAGAGCTTCTTGGAGGTCTAGAGTATCCTCTTTATTGAGTCTGACAGTTACAAAAAATCCCTCTTTATACGGGTATATTGGCAGACCGCATTCTCTCGCCTCAGATATAAATACATTTCCTCTTGCAGCCAGCATATCTACAAATTCTGCTCTCTCTTCATTTGATTTTTTAAGAAGCTCAGCATCATTCATTATGTCAGAAAATATTTCCATTCCACCGTTAGGAATGTTTGACCATCTTGATCTACATGAAAACTCCGTTATTTTTTTAAACTCCTCTACAGTTTCCTCTTTTTTTGCAAGAGCTATCTGCGCTCCGACTCTGAATCCGTAGCTTGTAAAACTTTTTGACATTGAAAAAGCTATTATTATCATAACATTGTCAGATATATTGTTAAATACATTCATATACTTTCTAGATTCTTCTAGACCCTTAAATGAAAAATCCATGTAAGCTATATCATTTATGAGTATAACAGGACCTTTTTCAGCTATATTGTTAAGCCCCTCTATAACTTCCTTCCATTCTACATCACTCATTGTATAACCAGTAGGATTATGGCACGGATCATTGATTATCGCCACAACTTTACCGTGTTTATCCACGGCTTCTCTGCATTTGTCCAAGAAAGATTTTACATTAAAAGTGTCATTTTCGTTGAAAAGTTCATACTCTACAGCCTCTAGTGAGTATTCTCTAGCCATTATTTTATAAGATCCCCAGGCTATGTCTGGAAAGACAATTGCCTGTCCTGCATCTAAATGATTCCACATTGTATTACTAAGCGCTCCTGTTCCACCTGCAGTGGCAACACTTCTCACATAAAAGTCTTTTTTTACATCATCTAAAACCCAATTTTCAACGGCATCCAAATACTTTTTATTTCCTATAATAGCTTCTGAATATTTAGCTTTTTTTAGAGAATCAAGCTCATTGTATTTTTCAAAGAAAGTTGCCAGAGTCCCCAACTCCTCATTTTCAGTAAAAAATACACCTAAAGTTGAATCGATGACCTTGTCCCCTCCTATTTCTGCCTTCTTTTCTCTTGCCTCTTTTGCGACTCCGAAAACCCCGTCTGACAGATATTTTCCCTGGGAATGTTTTGATGTAAATTGACTCATATTTTCTCCCCCTTATTCAAAATATATGAATTAAATAATAGTAAAATAACTTAAACACTTATTTTAAATTTGTATATAAACTACTTCATTAGCTCCGATTTGTCAAGCATTATAAAAAAAACATCCATAATTTTATCAATTGTTTCACTTTTCATTTACAAGAAAAACATCAACTAAATTTTACACTATTTTGAATAAAAAAACTTGTTCTTCCTTCAAATTCCAAAAAAATCATGAATATTTTCATATATTAAAAAATCTTATTGGTTCATTAAAGCCGCTTCTTAAAACAATTCCAGATAAATTACTGAATTTATTTGGATATAGAGTCAAAAGATTTCATCACAAATGAAAATCAATAAAAGACAAAAAATTAACACGAATAATAACAAAACCTTTTAGAACGATAAACTAAGGAATAACTATACGCATGCTTTCTATTTAGATTGATATTATTTGTCTTTTGAAGTTTCAAGTCGCAGGGCTTATACAGGAAAAAACCTGCACTCAGCCGTCCTACAGAATAAGTTAAGGGAGTTCAAGTAGTGGTAGTGATATGAAACACCTTATCCAATAGATAAGCAGGAAACCGAGGACTGTAGCTTACAAAGTCGATAAAAAGAAATATCTACCTAGTTAGACATTTGAAAATTCTTGAACTTTTGTTTACTTTTCTCTTGAAAAAAAAGTAACGAATCCTTATAAATTAATTAGTTAACTCTAAATTTACAAATAATAAAAATAAATTTATCTAACTAGGACTCATTTTTTTTATCATAAAAATTTTTATTTTATAAAATTCATAATGTAAAAAGATTAAAAAAAGAAATCTGTATTTTTTTAATTTGAAAAAAGTAATTCACAATTCCTTGTTTGAATTTGATATTAATCGAATTATGTGTTATAATAACTCTGGGGGTGTTAAATTTTTATGTATAAAAAAAATAACAAAAAGGAAATAGTAAAAAAATTAGACGGTGAATCAAGTATTTCAAGTTGGTACGATTGGAAATGGCAGTTGAAACATTCTGTCAAAGATATCGAAACTTTAGAAGCAGTATTTGATATCAAATTTAATGAGTCCGAGAAGAGATCAATGAAAAAAACCATTGAACAATTCCCATTTGCGGCAACACCATATTATCTTTCACTTATTGATATTGATGACTATAAAAATGATCCTGTCTACAAACAGGCTGTGCCTGATATTGAAGAATTAAATCTGACAAATTGTGATATGAGTGATCCACTCCATGAGGATCATGACAGCCCGGTACCTGGGATAACCCACAGGTATCCAGATAGAGTTTTATTGCTTGTAAGTAATGTCTGTTCCATGTATTGCAGACACTGTACCAGAAAGAGAAAAGTTGGAGATATGGACAATATCCCAGATAAAGATGCTATTATGAATGGTATCGAATATATAAAAAGTCACCCTGAGATACGTGACGTGCTGTTATCAGGGGGAGATCCTTTTTTATTGAGTGACGATTATCTAGACTGGATATTATCAGAGGTCAAAAAGATACCTCATGTGGAGGTTATCAGAATTGGTACAAGAACCCCGGTTGTTCTACCTCAGAGAATCACTGATAATTTAATAAACGTATTAAAAAAACACCATCCTGTATGGATCAATACGCACTTCAATCATCCTAAAGAGTTTACAGAGGAATCTAAGAAATCTGTCATGAAACTAGCTGATGCGGGAATCCCATTAGGAAACCAGTCTGTTCTATTAGCCAGAGTCAATGACTGTCCAAAAATCATGAAAAAACTGGTTCATAAACTTGTTTCAAACAGAATCCGTCCCTACTATCTCTATCAGTGCGACCTTTCGGAAGGTCTGAGTCATTTTAGAACTCCTGTAGGAAAAGGTATAGAGATAATAGAAAGTCTCATCGGACATACAAGTGGTTTTGCCATTCCAAGGTATGTAATAGACGCACCAGGTGGTGGAGGTAAAATACCGGTAATGCCAAGCTACCTCATCTCATGGTCTCAAAACAAAGTGATACTCCGTAATTACGAGGGTGTTATCACAACTTATAGAGAGCCCGATAATTACAAGACCCAGCTATGTGATGATGACTGTGACAATTGTAATCTACACTTAAATCTTGACGGGGTGGTAGATTACAATAGCGTAGGAATAACAAAACTTTTGTCTGACACCAATGATGAAATCTCCCTGACACCAGACAATAACCAGCGTATAGAAAGAAGAGAGGGTGAAGAGACAGATGAAGAGGACAAAATAGAAAAGATTTCAAACTCCATTGTACACCACGGAAATAATAATAATAGAGTATATCTCATGAAACTAGACAGCGCTGACATTCCTGTTATATTCAAAGATCTTTACAATCTCGCTTACAAAAATAGATATGGTAAAATTATCGCCAAGGTTCCTACAAATTCTTATGGTTATTTTCTAGAAAACGACTATATTAGAGAGGCCCATATCCCAGATTTCTTCAAAAACGGTGAAAACCTATATTTCATGTCAAAATATATAAATGAAAACAGAAGAATTGAGCCTGACGAAGAGACAATAAAAAATGTACTATATAATTCAAAAAATACAGAGGCATTTAATACAAGAAAGCTAGCCGATAAATTTAAAATCCGTGTATGCGACAAGAGTGATATAGAGGAGATGGCATCTCTTTATGAAAACGTTTTTGAAACTTACCCTTTCCCTATACACGATGAAACCTACCTTGCTGAAACAATGAATGAAAACGTCTTGTATTTTGGTATTTGGGAAGGCGATAAGCTAATAGCCCTTTCATCTTCAGAAACAGATACAGAAAATATGACTTCCGAAATGACCGACTTTGCTACAGATACTGAATATAGAAAGATCGGACTCGCAAGTTTATTGTTGAAGTCAATGGAAGTGGAGCTAAAAAAAAGAAATTTCAGAATACTATATACTATTGCCCGGGCAAAGTCTCATGGAATTAACAGAGCTTTTTCAAAAAATGGATATGAATACACAGGTACACTGATCAATAATACCAATATATTTGGTAATATAGAAAGTATGAATGTTTGGTATAAAAATATACTTTAAAATAAAAGTTGGATTGGAAGAAATTTTCTAAAAGTCTAATGATGAAACGACTTAAAATTTATGAAAGCCTGTTAAAAATTATTTTAATAATAATTTAACAGGCTTTTTATTCTGTTTCTAGAAAATTTAAAAAATAAATTTTCTAAATTTCTCTTTACTAATTTTACCAAAAACATTATAATTAAATAATTTCACAATAAAAAGATAAAAAACTCTTTAAAACTCATTTTTTACTAGTGTTTAACTAAGTATATCAACCATTTTTTAAAAAAAATCCGATCAATATAAAAAAATAAAATACTATATTGACTATTTGAAAGAAAAAGAATAGAATGTCTCGTCCAGCTGAAAGGGATCTATCAAATTTCTTTTTTAAAAGATAATTTCAATATAAATTGTAAATAATATTATAAACAATTTTCTTTGAATCCGATTATAAAGTTTAGCAAAAAAAGGTGATGAAAAGGAGGAGATATGACTAAGTTAAATCAAAACATGACCCCGCTATTTTCTACATTAAAAGATGTATACGTCGAGAGAGGAATCGTCCCCTTTCATGTACCGGGGCACAAAAAAGGTGCAGGTATGGATAAGGAGTTTTTTGACTTCATAGGCAAAAATGCTTTTTCCATAGACGTTACTATTTTTAAAATGGTCGACGGACTGCATCAGCCAAAAAGCTGTATAAAGGAAGCTCAAGCCCTTGCTGCCGATGCTTACGGAGTGAAAAAAAGTTTCTTTGCAGTTAATGGCACATCAGGAGCCATCCAGGCGATGATTATGTCAGTTGTGAAATCAGGAGAAAAAATTCTTGTCCCAAGAAATGTTCATAAATCAGTAACTGCAGCGATAATACTAAGTGGTGCTGAACCTATATACATGAACCCTGAGATTGATGATGACTTAGGAATTGCTCATGGTGTGAAACCCGAAACAGTTGAAAATATGTTAAAACAGCATTCTGATATAAAAGCTGTTCTTATAATAAATCCTACATATTACGGTGTGGCAACTGACATCAAAAGAATTGCTGACATTGCACACAGTTATGATATACCCCTAATTGTTGACGAGGCTCACGGACCACATCTTCATTTTCACGAAGCGTTGCCTATCTCCGCAGTAGATGCAGGTGCAGACATATGTGCCCAGAGTACTCACAAAATAATAGGTGCTCTTACTCAAATGTCACTTTTACATGTAAATTCCGACAGAGTTGACCACAACAGGGTACAGCAGATACTAAGTCTTCTGCACACGACTTCTCCTTCATATATATTGATGGCATCTCTTGACTGTGCAAGAAGACAGATTGCCACTGAAGGAAGGGAACTACTTACTAGAACTATTGCTCTTGCACATAAACTAAGAAGCGAAGTTAATAAGATTCCTGGAGTGTCATCTTTTGGAATAGAGATTGTGGGAAGAGAGGGGATCTATGCCTTTGATCCTACAAAGGTTACAATAACTGCAAGAGACCTCGGTCTAACTGGATTTCAATTAGAAACACTTCTTGTTGATGAATATAATATACAGGTTGAATTATCTGACTACTACAATGTTCTTGCTCTGATAACTTTAGGGGATACAGAAGAAAGCATAAGTAAACTTAGCGAGGCTCTAAGATCTATAAGTGAAAGATTCTTCGGTAAAGAAGAGATTCACAGAAAAATTCTCAAAATGCCAGCTATTCCTGAAGCCGTACTTATACCGCGAGAGGCTTTTAATAGTGAAAAGAACAAAGTTCTTTTTTCTGAAAGTGAAGGTAAAATCTGTGGAGAGCTAATAATGGCATATCCTCCTGGAATACCTATTATCTGTCCTGGTGAAAGAATAACTTCAGATATAATAGAGCATATAAAAGAACTTAAAGATGCAGAATTGCATATCCAGGGAATGGACGACCATGAACTTCAGTATATCAATGTAATAGAGGAAGAGGATGCAGTATACATCTATACGGAAAAAATGAAAAACCAGCTATTTGGTGTACCTCTGAACTTAGGAGCAAACAAAACAGGAATCGAATTTGGGTTGGAAGCTCTCTGGGACAACTATCCTGATGTATTTGATGAAATGGAAGTTATCGAGATTGAAAGACAAAAAGAAGACTTCTCAATTCAGAATCTTAGATATAAAAACACAATTCTTGATACATGTGAAAGAGTCGCTCACACTGTAAATATGGCTGTAAAAGATGGATATAGACCTATCACAATAGGTGGAGACCATTCTATAGCTCTAGGAACTATAGCTGGAGTGGCCAAAGAAAAAAATATAGGGGTTATCTGGATGGATGCCCACGGAGATATGAATACAAACGAGACTACACTCACAGGAAATATTCATGGAATGCCTCTTGCTCTGTTACAGGGTATAGGGGACAAGGACCTCTGCAACTGCTTCTTTGATGGTCCAAAAATTAAAAGTGAAAATGTTGTATTATTTGGTGTAAGAGACCTTGATGAGCAGGAAAGAGAAATTATAAATAAGACCGGAGTAAAGGTCGTATTCTATGATGAGATCGCTCAAAGGGGAATAGATGTAGTTCTAGATGAAGTCAGAGACTACCTGGCTGTAGACAACTTACACATAAGTTTTGATATAGATGTTCTAAATCCTGAATATGCTCCAGGAGTCAGCCTCCCAGTAAGAGGTGGATTTGCTCCTGATGATATATTTCATAGTTTCAAATATTTATTTAAAAATTATACTATAACCTCTGTGGATATAGTAGAATTCAACCCGATTTATGACAAAAACAGTAAAACAATGGAATTTGTAAAAGAACTTACTGAATATGTCAAAAATCCTGATTAAGTGCTACACAAAATTAATTATAAAATTCGGAGGTTACAAATGAAAAAATTATTCGCTATCGCATTACTTGCTATTACTATGGTTGCTTGTGGACAAAAAGAGCAAACACCTGTTGAACCAGCTCAAACTGAGGTAACTACTGAAGTTACTACTGAGACTACTGAGACTACTGAGACTACTGAAGCTGCTGAAACTACTGAAGCTGCTGAAACTACTGAAGCAACTACTGAAACTACATCTAAGTAAAAAAACTGGGGTCTATGCCCCAGTTTTTTTATTCCTTTAATATCAATCATTTCATGTAAAACTAATCTGTATTAAAAAATCAACTCTCAACATAGTCTATTTAAATTAAATTAGAATTTTTAAATAAAATTGCCCATAAAAGTCGGAATTATATTATCTCCGACTTTTATAGGCATTCTCTCTTTAAATCTTATTTTAAAGTTCACAATAATTTTAAATAAACTTACTCTTCTTTACATAATTTGAATCATTACCATTAACAAATAGGACACTTCCATTTTTTATTGTATCTATAATTTCCGGCGAAAGGTTTTCCGGAAGTGCAGGACACCCCCAGCTTCTGCCCAATCTGCCACTGCTTTTTATAAAATCTGGATTTGCATAATCTGCTGCATGGATAACTATGGCTCTCTTTCTAGCATTATCATTTATCCCTTCTTCAAGGCCTTCTAGCCTCAAAGAATAACCTTTACTTCCTACGTATGTTTCATCTGTAAGAAAAAACCCAACAGAACTTTTGTGGGAATTGATATTATTTGAAAATTTTTCAGCAAAAATATCGCCTGTTTTTGCCCCATGAGCAACATAAGTTTCGTAAAGTAATTTCTTGTTTTCAATATCTAGTACAAAAAATCTTTGTTCAGTAGATGGCTTGGTGTAATCAATAATAGTCAAAATACTAGCATTTTTCTTTTCTTTTATCTTCTGATATCCCGCTATAGCATTTCTAAAAATTTCAAATCCAACCTTTTCCTTTAGGTTAATTTTAGCATACAGGTCTTTTAAATCAAAGTCGTTTGAAGTAATCGCATAAGAAGTAGAGGACATCAACAAACTTAAAAGAACTATAAACTCAATCATTCTTTTTCTCATAAGTACCTCCTGATAATTGTCCAATAAATAAGTTCTAATTACATTATAGCCTTTTTTTTGAAATTCAAAAAGAATTTTTTTAAAAGATTTTTTTTAAAATTTCCAATGACCAACATTTTGTTATTTTTGAACACTATTATCAAAAAAAAGTTTTTTTTTTTTAATTTTTAGTACTAATAATCACATTTATTTTTCAACTTATTTTCTAATATTTCTCCTGTTTAAAAACTTTAAAAAATTTTATTACTGTTGTACTTATTTTCGATTACTTGTACAAAAAAACTACTTTTAATTGCGCATATATATATAATAAATTATATTTTATTGAAAAAAACTACTATTATATAGTGTAATTTTAGTTGTTTTTCTTCAATAATATTTTAGTCTTAAATATTCATAAAATAAGGGGTTTTAAAAATCTCTTACTGTATATTTACGACTAACTTTGTTATAGAATACATTATTTTTTAGAAGGGAGAGAAATGAATTGGGTAAGTTTATAGTAAAACGTATGATACAAATGTTTATTACCCTGTATCTTGTAGTTACTGCTACTTTCTTTTTGATGCACGCTATACCTGGAGGACCTTTTACTAGGGAAAAGCCTTTGCCGCCTGCAGTTATAGAAGCACTTGAAGCAAAATTTAAGTTAGATCAGCCTTTACATGTACAGTATTTTGATTATGTAAAAGGAGTCTTTACCTTTGATTTTGGGCCATCATTCCAAAAGGTAGGGGTGGACGTTACTGATATGATCATTAAAGGTCTTCCGGCCTCAGCAAAAATAGGAATGTTGGCAGTAATGGTGGTTCTACTTATTGGAATTCCGTTAGGTATCATCTCAGCATTAAAACAGAACAAATGGGAGGATTATGTGGTAACTGTATTGGCTACTGTTGGTGTAACCATTCCAAGTTTTGTTGTGGCTACATTGATTATATACATATTCAGTGCCAAGCTTCAAGTGCTTCCATCCTTTGGACTCAAAACATGGAAGCATTTTATCGGACCTGTTATCGCTCTGAGCGGTTTTTCTCTTGCCTTTGTAGCAAGACTCACTCGTTCTAGTATGCTTGAGGTTTTACAGCAGGATTATATAAGGACAGCTAGGGCAAAAGGATTATCAGAATTTGTTGTAATCGGAAAACATGCACTTAAGAATGCTCTTATTCCTGTCATCACCTATGTAGGTCCTATGATAGCTAGTATTCTCACTGGATCATTTGTAATTGAGAAAATTTTCGCTATACCAGGTATGGGAAAATATTTCGTAGAAAGTGTCGGTAACAGAGATTATACAGTAATAATTGGTGTAACTGTATTCTATGCAGCTTTCTACATCATTATGGTCTTTATCGTAGATATCATATACGGTATCATAGATCCTAGAATAAAGTTGCATGATTAGGAGGGAGTCACTTAATGGATAAAAGATGGGAACGGGTTCCTAAAGAAAACCTTGAAAAAGAAAAAGTAGTGAGACCAAGTCTTACCTATTGGCAGGATGCTTGGAGAAGGTTGAAACAAAATAAACTTTCTATGATTGGTCTGGTTACAATAGTTCTGTTGTTTAATGTGGCTATTTTCGGCCCAATGGTTTCAAAATTCAGCTATGAAGATCAAAATCTTAATCTTGGAAATATTCCTCCTAGATTTGAAATATACAAGGTCGATGATAATAATTTTGTTTATGTACATTCAGAGTATAAGTTAATTTCTGTATCTGAAAAAGGTGAACTCATTGATATGATCAACCCGGTTAAGGATGATTTCATTGGTCTGAAAAAAGAATATGAGATCGATGGAAATAAGGTTGTATTAGATTTCAAAAACGTAAAAAATACAAAAGATAATCCAAATATCAAAAAATATCAAATGTTTATAAATGGGAAAGAAATAAAGCCGCTGAAGAAAGTCTTTAATAAGACCTATTATTTCGGAAGTGATTCCTTTGGAAGAGATCTTTTTATAAGAATTCTTTATGGAGCTAGAATCTCTCTTACTGTTGCTGTTATGGCTACACTGGTAAACTTTTTCGTAGGTATACTCTATGGTGGTATTTCAGGATATGTCGGAGGAAGAATAGATTCTTTTATGATGAGATTTATAGACCTAATAAGTACTATACCTCTTCTTCTTTATGTTATTCTTCTGATGGTAATAATAGCTCCTGGTCTCAAAACTATTATTTTGGCCATGGGTATCACCTACTGGGTAGGTATGGCAAGGATCGTGAGGGGACAGGCTCTTTCTATAAAGGGGCACGAGTATGTACTTGCTGCAAGGACTCTAGGGGCTAGTAATGCAAGAATACTAGTAAGACATATTATTCCAAATGCTATGGGTCCTATTATTGTTTCATTGACAATGATGATTCCTAGTGCAATTTTTACGGAATCATTCCTTAGCTTTATTGGTCTTGGAGTATCAGCTCCTCAAGCATCTTGGGGTACTCTTGCAAGTGATGCTTTAGGTGGATTAAGGTCATATCCTTATCAGCTTATATTCCCTTCTTTGGCCATTAGTGTAACTATGCTTGCATTTAATTTCCTAGGGGACGGACTGCGTGACGCACTTGATCCTAGATTACGTAAATAAAGGGGTGTTTTGGTTTGTCGGATAAATTATTAGAATTGAAAAATGTAAAAACCTCTTTTTACACTCACCTTGGAGAAGTTCAGGCTGTAAGAGGTGTGAGTTATCATCTTGAAAGAGGCGAAGCTCTCGGAATCGTGGGAGAATCTGGTAGTGGTAAAAGTGTTACTTCTATGTCAGTAATGGGCCTTCTTCAGCACCCTGGAAAGGTTAAAGAAGGTGAAATTTTATTTAAAGGAAAAGACCTGCTTAAGAAAAACGGTAAAGAGATGATGAATATCAGAGGTAATGAGATTGCCATGATATTTCAGGATCCTATGACATCACTGAACCCTGTCTATACTATAGGGGATCAGATTATGGAAGCTATAAAAATTCATCAAAAAGTTTCAAAAGATGAGGCAAGAAAAAAAGCCATAGAGATGCTTACACTGGTTGGAATCCCGTCTCCTGAGACAAGAATAGACAACTACCCACATGAATTCAGTGGCGGTATGAGACAGAGAGCGATGATTGCCATAGCTTTATCTTGTAAACCGGATCTTCTCATAGCAGACGAACCGACTACTGCCCTTGATGTTACAATACAAGCTCAGATATTAAAACTCATGAAAGATTTGAAAGAAAAAATAAACACGTCTATTATCCTCATCACCCATGACCTCGGTGTGGTTGCTGACGTATGCTCTAGAGTTATAGTTATGTATGGCGGATTGATAATGGAAGAAGGTACTACGGAAGAGATTTTTTACAGACCAAAGCACCCATACACAATGGGACTCCTAAAATCTATTCCAAAACTTGTAGAGGAAGAGAGACTTATCCCTATAGACGGAACACCTCCTGACCTTTTAAAACCACCATTAGGCTGTCCTTTCGCAGCTAGGTGTGACTATGCCATGAATATCTGCTTAGAAGAAAAACCAGATTATTATTCTTCTAGTCCCAACCACAGGGCTATGTGCTGGCTTCTTGATGAAAATGCGCCTCATGTAGAAGTAGATACTGGTGTAAGAAGGGGGGCAAAATAAGTGGCTGATATAAAAAAGGAAGATATACTTTTAGAGGTAAAGAACTTAAAGAAATATTTTAAATCGAAAAAAGGTTTCTTTGGAAATAAGATCCAACATGTTAAAGCAGTAGATGATGTTAGCTTTTATATAAAAAAAGGTGAAACCTTTGGGTTAGTTGGAGAATCTGGATGTGGTAAATCAACTACCGGAAGAACTCTTATAAGGCTCTATGATGTAACCGGTGGAAATATCATTTTTGACGGTCAAGATATAAGTGGCCTCAAAGAAAAGGATTTAATACCTTTTAGAAAAAAAATCCAGATGATATTCCAAGATCCCTATGCATCACTCAATACAAGAATGACCGTAGCAGATATCGTAGGGGAACCTTTAGACATTCACGGTATTGCCAAAGGACAAGAAAGACAAAACAGAATATATGAACTGCTGGAAAAAGTCGGTCTCAGCAAAGATCATGCCAGTAGATATCCACATGAATTCAGTGGTGGTCAAAGACAGAGAATCGGTATAGCCAGAGCTCTTGCAGTAGATCCTGAATTTATCATCTGTGACGAACCTATCTCTGCCTTGGATGTATCCATACAAGCACAGGTAGTTAATATGCTTGAAGATCTTCAGAAGGAGCTAGGACTTACCTATCTTTTCATCGCCCATGACCTTTCTATGGTAAAGCATATATCTGATAGAATAGGAGTAATGTACCTTGGTAAAATGGTAGAAGTTGCAGAAAGTGACGAGCTTTATGAAAAACCAGCTCACCCCTATACTCGGGCACTCTTATCCTCTATACCTATTCCAGATCCTGAGCTGAATGCTCAGATGGAAAGAGAGATTTTAGAAGGGGATGTCCCTAGTCCTCTTAATCCCCCTAGCGGTTGTAGATTCAGAACCAGATGTAAATATGTTAAGGATATCTGTTCACAAGAAGAGCCGATTTTACAAGAAGTTGCTCCTGGACATATGGCAGCGTGTCATTTTGCAAAAGATTTCTACAGCAATAAATAGTTTACTGTTAAACAAATTAATATTAAGGGAGGAAGTATATTGAAGAAAAGATTTATGATGTTAGGAATTTTATTATTATCACTTCTAATGGTCGCATGTAGTGGTAAAAAAGAAGCTTCAGAAGGAAAAGATGCAGAACAGGTTCTCATATTCAATCTTGGGGCCGAACCAAAAACTGTGGACCCACAACTGAACTCAGCAACTGACGGAGGTATCGTTATCAACAATACTTTCGAAGGTCTTATGAGAATGAATGCTGAAGGTATGACTGTTCCTGCTACTGCAGAATCATATGAAGTATCTGAGGATGGTACTGTTTATACATTTCATATCAGAGAAAATGCAAAATGGTCTGATGGTCAACCTGTAAAGGCTTCAGATTTTGAATATGCTTGGAAGAGAGCTCTCGACCCTTCAGTTGCAGCTGAATATTCTTTCCAACTTTACTACATAAAAGGTGCTCAAGAGTACTTTGAAGGAAAAGCATCAAAAGATGATGTTGCTATAGAATCTATAGATGATAAAACTTTAGAAGTTACACTTGTAGGTCCTACTCCTTATTTCCTTGCTCTTACTACATTCTATACTTACATGCCTGTAAGAGAAGATATCGTTGCCAAGAAACCTGAAGGGTGGGCAAAGGATACAACTATTGCTGTTTCAAACGGACCTTTTGTTATAAGTGAATACGAACCTTCTAGCAGGATAGTTCTTCTTCCTAATGAGAACTACTGGAATAAAGAGAATGTAAAATTAGACAAAATAATCTTTGAAGAGATCGTAGATCAGACTACTGCCCTTACAGCTTATGAAAACGGTGAAGTAGATGTTCTTAGAGAAGTTCCTCAACAAGATATTCCTAGACTACAGCTTGAAGACTCTACTTTCTCAATAGCACCATTTTTGGGAACTTACTACTATATCTTCAACGTAGATAAAGAACCAACTAATAACGTAAATGTAAGAAAAGCTCTTACATATGCTATAGACAGAAAATCAATCACAGAACAAGTGGCAAAAGGTGGACAGCTTCCTGCTACTGGATTTGTTCCAACTGGTCTTTTTGATTCAGAAGGAAAAGACTTCAGAGCAACTGGTGGAGACTTTGGTATCAGTGTGACAGCTGACATCGCAAAAGCAAAAGAATATCTTGCAAAAGCTGGATACCCTGACGGTAAAGGATTCCCCAAAATTACTATAATCTACAATACTTCAGAAGGACATAAGGCTATTGCTGAAGCTATACAAGAGATGTGGAAGAAAAATCTTGGAATAGACGTAGAGCTTATGAACCAAGAGTGGGCTGTATTCCAAGATACTAGACACGTTGGTAACTTTGAGATAGCAAGAGCTGGATGGATCGGAGATTATGCTGACCCTATGACTTTCCTTGACATGTGGACATCTTATTCTGGAAACAACGATGCTCAGTGGAAATGGACAACTGACAAAAATAAATTTGCTTCTAATAAAGAGTATGACTCTCTTATTGAAAAGTCAAAAGTTACACAGGGAACTGAAAGAGATGCACTACTTTATAAAGCAGAAAAAATTCTTATGGATGAGATGATCACTATGCCTATCTATTACTATACTGGACCAATAATGGTAAAAGAGTATGTTACTGGATGGGAAAGAGACATCCTAGGAACATGGTACTTCGGCAATACAGAAATACAAAAATAATATTAAAAGTAAGGCTCAGTCCCATAGCTATCAAGCTAAGCTTACAATAAAAAAAACCTTCTTCAAGGAATACTTGAAGGAGGTTTTTTCTTTAATGGAAAACAGAAAATTTAGAAAAAGAATTATGAATTCTTTCAAAGAGAATCAAATATCCACATAAAAAGACCTGGAATGATTCCAGGTCTTTTCATTATATAAGTACAGCTATTTAGTCTTCAACTGAATACTCTCTAAAAGCTCTTTATAGGCGTCTTCAAAGGATGCAATTCCCTTTTTGAGTAGAACATTAAAGACTTCGTTCATTGAAACTCCTGCATCTTCTAAATCTCTGAAAATCCCATAAGCTTTAGAATCATCTACATTGAGAGCTACTTTCGCAGTTCCGTGATCAATAAATTTTTTCAGAGTATCAAAAGGCAGTGTATTTACGGTGTCCGGAGCAATTAATTCAGTTACGTATTTTATATCGCTGTAAGCTGAATTTTTCGTTCCAGTAGAAGCCCACAGAACTCTCTGAAGATTAGCTCCTTTTCTTAGAAGTTCTTGAAATTCCGGAGAATTTTCAATACCTCTATAAATAGAATAAATTATCATAGAGTTTGCCACAGCCGCCTGACCCATGAGGTCTTTCCTTCCTCTTTCTTCTAAAAGGTCATCGACCATGCTCTCTATCCTGCTCACAAATACACTGGCAACAGAGTGAACTTTAGTAAGGTCTCCCCCGTTATCAGCTAGCCTATTCAATCCTCTTATATATGCTTCTGCCGTCTTTCTGTACTGCTCTGGTGAAAATATAAGTGTAATGTTTACACAGATCCCTCTAGATATCAGTTCCTCTATAGCCACTATCCCTTCATCGGTAGCAGGAACCTTAAACATTACATTTTCTCTGTCTACTTTTTTATGAAGTCTTATCCCCTCTGACAGGGTTTTTTCCGTATCTTCTGCTAAAAGCGGATTAAGCTCAAGGCTGATATATCCGTCCCTTTCTGCTGTTTTTTCATATACAGGCCTTAGAATATCTGCCGCTTCTTGAATATCTCTCACTGTCAGCTCGTCATATATCTCTTCCACTGAGCTTCCTTTTGAAGCTAGTATTTTTATCTCTTTGTCATAGTCATTACTTTTTGCAATGGCATTGTGGAATATACTAGGATTTGATGTGACCCCCATAAGTCCGGCTTTAATAAGTTTTTTCAATTCTCCACTCTGAATGATGTCACGGCTTATAAAATCAAGCCATAAACTCTGACCTAGATTATCCAGTTCCTTTATGATCTCTTTATTCATTTTACCCCTCCTGAATTATATGCCTGTAATATATTATGAGGTAAAAATTTGAAAAAATCAATTATTTTTATATTTTATGCCTTTTGAAGAACAGGCTCTTGAAAGAACTCTAGTGTCTCTCCGATAATTACTTTTCTAAGTGCTAAAAGACCTACAAGATTAGGAATTACCATAACACCATTTACAATATCAGCAATAAGCCAGATTGTCTCAAGCTTTAAGAACGGACCTGAAGCCACCATTAAAAGGAAAATAACTTTAAACCACTTGATCGCCACCTTTGGGAAAAGGTACTGAGTACATTTTTCTCCGTAGAAATTCCAACCGATTATTGTAGTGAAGGCGAAAAATATTATTCCAACGTTTACTATGAATGACCCATAAGATCCAAGATAAAACTCAAAAGCACTTGAAGTAAGTAGAGCCCCCGAAAGACCATCTTGTGACCATAAGCCCGATGAAACAACTATAATTCCAGTTATGCTGCATACTATGAGAGTATCTAAAAATGGTCCAATCATGGATATGAGTCCCTGCTTTACTGGGGAATCAGTTCTCGCATTAGCAGCTGCAATCGGTGCAGATCCAAGTCCAGCCTCGTTTGAGAATACTCCTCTAGCCACACCAGCTCTCATAGCCATCATAATACCTGCTCCTGCAAATCCACCTATAGCTGCACTTCCTTTGAATGCAGAGCTAATTATAAGAGAAATGGCAGATACAGTTGCACCAGAATTTGACACCATTATTATGGCTCCACCTATTATATAAAATACAGCCATAAAGGGAACTAGGAATGAAGCTACTTGAGAGATCCTTTTAATCCCACCAAAAGTAACAAGAGCTACTGCCACTGTAAGTACGACACCAGTCACAACAGCCGGTATTCCTGCTGCACCCTTTACTCCCTCTACAACGGCATTTACTTGTGGGAATGTCCCTATACCCAAAAGAGCAACCATTATTCCAGAAAAGGCAAATACCTTTCCTAAAAATTTATTCTTTGCTCCCCTTTCAATATAATACATCGGTCCGCCAGCATACTCTCCATCTTTTTTGACTCTATATTTAATTGCCAGAAATCCTTCAGCAAATTTTGTACTCATACCAAAGAAGGCTGCAATCCACATCCAAAATATTGCTCCCGGACCTCCTAATTTTATCGCAGTCGCTACTCCTACGATATTTCCTGTACCTATCGTCGCCGCAAGAGCTGTACAAAGAGCTGCAAATCCAGATACGTCTCCCTCTTTTGAATCGGAGCCGTCCTCTTTTTCAAAAAGAAGTTTAAAAGATGTTATGAGTTTTGAAACCTGAATCCCCTTTAAGTTTACTGTGAGATAAATTCCAGTTCCAACAAGTACAAAAAGTGTAGGAAACCCCCATATGATGCTGTCCAATTGTCCTAATATTTCTTTCATTTTTCCTCCCTTTTCTGTCAGATAGCAGAAGGGGCGTAATTAAAAAAGAGACTACAAAAAAGTAGCCTCTAGAAAACACGCCATGCCTGTTTTCCTCTGTCCTTTTACCTGAGAGTTTTACTCCTTCGGTGACTAGAATTAACCAATTCTCTCCAGAGGCTCGTCCAGTATAGGTCCATTTACCTGAAAGATTCACTTCTTCGGTGGCTGTGCAAACAGCTCTCTCCCTATACCTTCATCCGACTTAATTAAATTTTTATTAAAAATATGATAATCAATTTAAGTAAAAATGTCAAAGTTTTTTTTAGAAAAACTATACTATATTTTTTTATAACACTTTTATTGATAATATACTGCATAAATAAAAGGTTAATTCTTGAATTTTATTATAAAAATTTTATAATAATATGTCTTTCAACTATGCATAAAATAAAGGAAAATAAAAGAATAAGAGTAATCATTTAATATAGTTAGTGCATTATAATTTTAGCTGAAATTTTTTGATTCAGGAGGATATATGAAAAGGGTAAAATTAATATACAATCCATATTCTGGTGAAAATGCCATAATAAAAGATTTGGACAATATCTTTCAAATTTATCAGAAAAAAGGTTATTCTGTAGAGCCCTTCAGAATAAGCTATGATGTCAATTTAGAAGACGCTTTTGAAAATATGGAGGGGGAATATGATCATATCATCATTGCAGGGGGAGACGGTACCATAAACCAGGTGATAAATATAATAAAAAAAATGGGAATCGATCTTCCTGTTGCAATACTCCCTACTGGTACTGCAAATGATTTTGCAACATGCCTTGGAATGCCTAAGGATGTATCAGAAGCCTGTGAGCAGGTCCTAAGTTCTGATATTAAACTAGTTGACCTCGGAAAAGCCAATGACAGCTATTTTGTAAATGTAGCCAGTACAGGTCTCTTTACAGACATATCCCAAAAGACAAATGTCAACCTCAAAAACACAATCGGAAAGCTGGCATACTATTTTGGCGGTATTATCGAAATACCAAATTTTAAAAGGCTACAGATATCAGTTCAATCAGAGGAATTAGAGTATAAGGGATACTCCCTCATTATATTTGCTTTCAACGGAAAAAGTGCAGGAAATATAGATATCGCATATAAATCTCAGCTCGATGACGGTCTTCTAGATATTGTCATAGTAAAAGCCGAAATAATGACCGAAACTCTCATTTCATTTTTTAAATTTTTAAAGAAAGAACATCTTGAAAATCCTAAAGGAATAATACACTTTAAAACTGACAGATTATATCTACAGTGCAATGAACCTATCTCTACTGATCTAGACGGAGAAAAAGGTCCAAATTTTCCACTAGATATACAATGCATAAAGGAAGGATTAAAAATACTGGGATATAAAAAATAATACTAGAAGGGAGAATATTATGGAAAACTATAATGAAAGAAACTACTATACAACTTTAAAATTTATTTTGATCAAAGCAACTTACGACCTATTTCCAGAAGCAAAGGTAAAGATACACCACTCTTTAAATAAGGGAATCTACGGTGAGATTCTGAAAGAACCCAAAATAAAATCAGAAGATATCGTAGCTATAAAAAACCGAATGAATGTTCTGATCAGAGAGGATATCCCTATCCGTCCCGTGGTCATGCCTGTCTGTGATATTCAAAAACACGACTGCATATACAACAGGCCTGATATGAGGAGACTTATAGAATACAGCGACTGGGTAGATCTAAGAGTATATGAGATGGAGGGTTTTTACGACTATTATCATAACGGTATGTTAAAAAGTACAGGATATCTCAACTTATTTGACCTGTCTCCCTATAATGGCGGGTTTATTTTAAAATATCCGTTCCAAAACGACCCCTATAGAATTCCCGTAGAAACTGACCACCCAAAACTTGCTAAAATATTTCATGAATCAGAAAGCTGGGGTCAGATAATGGAAGTCTGTGATGTGGGAGCTCTCAATGAAAAAATACTTAATAAGGATATAGCTGAACTTATAATGGTAAATGAAGCCCTACACCACAAAAAGCTTTCATTTATTGCAGACGAAATATCTAAAAAAGAAGGTGTAAAACTAGTCACTGTGGCCGGTCCATCATCATCTGGTAAAACCACATTTACAAACAGACTTGCCATACACTTAAGGGTTAACGGACTAAAACCATTGGTAATCTCCCTAGATAACTATTATAGGGGAAGAAATTTTTTACCTCTGGATGAAAACGGTAAAAAAGATTTTGAATCAATAAAAGCACTTGATATAGAACTCTTAAACAATAACCTGAAAGATCTCATGGAAGGCCAAGAGGTAGAAATTCCAAATTATAATTTTCTAAGTGGTGAAAGAGAAAAGGTAGGTAAAAAATCAAAACTAGCTAAAAATGGAATCATCCTCATCGAGGGAATCCATGGCCTAAATGAGGAACTTACCTGGGAAATCCCAAAACAAAACAAGTATAAAATTTATATAAGCTGCCTGACAACACTTAATATTGATGACCACAACAGAATCCCCACAAGTGAAGTCAGAAAATTGAGAAGAATAGTAAGGGATAGCCTATCAAGAGGTACAGGTGCAGAAGGAACACTTAGTATGTGGGAGTCTGTGAGACGGGGAGAAGAAAAAAACATCTTTCCTTTTCAGGAAGAAGCTGATGCAATCTTTGACTCCAATCTTATTTATGAACTAGGAATATTGAAAAAATATGCTCATGGTGAATTGAAAAAAGTTCAATCAGGAAGCATATTCTATGAAGAGTCCCAAAGACTTATCAAATTTTTAAATTATTTTAGAGAAATCGATCCTAAATTCGTGCCAGATGACTCAATTTTAAAGGAATTTATAGGTGGCAGTTATTTTTATAAATATTGACAAACTTTCAATCAAAGCTCATTAAAAAAATACTGTTTAAAAGAAAAAGAGATAGACAAGGACATACCTATAAAGCTAAGAATCTTTTGAGACTATAGCTGTTTATCTATGGTCTCTTTTCTATATTTTTGGTAGTGTAAATATTTTTGTGTTTTTGAGTCCTTTTCTTGATTACTGAATGATACTGTAGTATCTATGTAATTAAGGGAGGGATTTTTTTATGGCTAGATTACCGAAGGAACTTGTCAGAGATTTTGTTAGAGAAGGAAACTTTAAATCTATTAAGGATATCGAAGAAGCTTTAAAGGATATTTTTAAAGATACTATCCAGGAAGCTTTAGAAGCTGAAATTGAAGAAGAGCTTGGATATTCCAAGTATGATTTAGCCAATAAATCTACTACTAACTCTAGAAATGGTAAGTACAAGAAAACTGTTAAATCAAGCGCTGGAAACATTGATCTCCTCGTTCCCAGAGACAGAGAAGGTGCATATCAACCTAAGATTGTTGAAAAACATCAAAGGGACATCTCTAAATTGGAGGATAATATTCTATCGCTTTATGGAAAGGGAATGAGTACTAGGGATATCAGCTCTCATGTTCAGGATATATATGGATTTGAAGTATCTGCAGAGAGTGTTAGTAGAATAACAGATAAACTAATTCCTCTTATTCAGGAATGGCAGAGTAGACCTCTTGATCCTGTATATCCATTCATTTTCCTTGATGCAGTCCACTATTCAGTCAAAGAGGAGAATAGAATTGTTAAAAAGGCTGCCTACGTTGTCTTAGGAGTTACTTTAGAAGGAAGAAAAGAAATTTTAGGAATATATATAGGTGAGAATGAGACCTCAAAATTTTGGTTATCAGTAATGACTGATCTTAAAAATAGAGGTGTTAAAGATATCTTAATCGCTTCTGTAGATGGTCTGAACGGATTTGATAATGCTATTCTGAGTGTATTTCCACAGGCTCAGATTCAGAGGTGCATAGTTCACCAAATAAGGAATACGCTAAAATATGTAAGCTACAAAGACAGAAAATCTTTTGCGCATGACTTAAAATCTATTTATACTGCCCCAAGTGAAGAAGCAGGGCTAACTGCTCTTAATTCTGTCAAGGATTCCTGGAAAGCGAAATATCCATACGCTCTAAGGAGCTGGGAAGTGAACTGGAGTCAATTAAGTGCATTCTATGAGTATACAGAAGAAATAAAAAAGGTGATGTATACAACCAATGTGATAGAAAACGTCCATAGGCAATTCAGAAAAGTTACTAAATCCAAGGGGGTATTTCCTACAGATATGTCTCTATTGAAGCAGTTATATCTTGTAGTAATTGATTTAGATAAGAAATGGGATAGAAGTTTTAAAAGAGGTTGGGATCAGATTCTTGGACAATTGGCAATTAAATATGAAGACAGACTCTCAGAATATTTATTCTAGAGAGCCTGTTGGTTTATTCAGTAATTAAGTCTTGGAGAATACACAAAAGGTGTTACATTACCATATTTTTCAATATTATAAAAACCCGCTTGTAAAAATGGCTAAAAAATACTATTCTATATAATAGCTTTGGTTCTCGGTGATTAGTTTGCTGGGAACTTTTTTTATTTTTGAACAACAAATCTTTTCTAAATTAAGGAGCAAGTGATCAAAGCTTTCCTCTAGCTTTAAAACTTTCATAGAGCTTTTAATTATTCGTCTAATACTCAATTCCTCAGAATAATCACCGACTGTTTCTTTTATACTTCCATTAAAATCAAACCCCTAATTAATGTTGCATAAATATGACTTTCTATTTTTCCCATCTCTATATTTTTTACAATATTCTTTAAGACACACATCACTTCTATTTCATTGATAGCTCTACCCTTGTTTTTATTTTAAGAAAAGAAAGCTTAGCGATTTGCTTCTGTTTCTCCTCTGAAAATCTTGCATATCTTCTTTTTTCTTCCATCTTAGTCACTCAAAAATATATTTATTTTTATTATATATTTTTGAGTGCTAAACTGTCTACTAAACCATCATAACATCAAAAGTTTAAAGTGAAGTTTAAAAAAAGTGGGAGTTTTCTCCCACTAATCCCTCAAGGCCAAAGGCATGAGCACATAGGTGTAACTACTATTGTCTGTTTCTTCTAAAATAAACATGGAACTCGAATTAGTCGCCTTTATTATACTGTTCTTTTGAATATTGCCTATAAAGTCGTAGATAAATTTTACATTGAGAGAAGCTCTGAAGTCATCTCCCTCCTTTATCGTATCTAGCTTTTGAACAGTTTTGGCCGTTCCTGAAGAAACTGTGGAAACCAGTTTATTGCCTTTAAATTCAAAAAGGGCTCCATTTTTGGTTTCTATGTTTCTTTTCGCCACAGTTAAAACTTTTTTCATTGATTTTTTAAAATCATCTGTATTAAGTTCTATCTGCTTTGTATATGACATGCTTTTAAAAATTGATCTGTAATCTGGAAAAGGAAGTTCTATCAGTCTAGTGGACATATATGAATTCCCACATTTTACAGTGAGAACTGCATTTTTGACCCCGAACCTGGCTGTTTCTTCTGAATCTTTTAAAAGTTTGCAGATGGTACCCACACTTTCAAGGGGTATGGAGATCTCCTGGTTTGATTCACAGTTGGCGGGCAAAGTGTATTTTGTAAGCCTATATGAATCTGTTGATATAAAGTTCAGATTTTCTATGTCACAGGACATTCTTATGCAGTTTATTGCAAGATTGTCCACCGTAGGAAATGCTGAAAACTTTACTTTTTCAAAAGCTGATATTATTTTTTCGCTTTCAAGCTCAAAAAGGTTATCTGACTCATTCTCCTTTATCTCAGGATAGTCTTCCCAGTCCATGATTGAAAATTCAGCTCTGTGTATAGAAAGTTTGTCTTCGTTTACAATCATTTCAAGGTTTTCCTCATCTAAAAGTTTAATATACTCAAGGATGAGAGGTATTTTAAAAACAGTGGTACCCTCGGCTTCTACATTTGCAGGAATAGAGGATATATAACTAAATTCAAGATTGGACCCTGTAAACACAGCCATTCCATCTTTTGCTTCCAATTTTGCCCCGGACAAAACTGGTCTTATGGAATTTTCTCTCACAACTACAGAAAGATTTGAAAGGACTTTAATAAGTTCCTCTCGATTCACTTTGATTTTCATCAAATCCCTCCAAAAAACAGTTTTACAAAAAGTATACTATATATTTATAATAGACACAAGAGATTTAAATTTAATAAAAAAATATCAACGATAAATATTTTTACAATATTTTATGTTCGTAAATTTTAAAAATAAAAAATTTTGGGTTGAAGTTATTCTAAAATGGATGTATACTCAACTTTAAAAATAAAAATAATCTTTATATAAAAATTTGAATAAAAATAATCTTTTTATCTGAAAAGGAGGAATAAATGTTAGACAAAGTTCTTATTATCAATACGGGTGGGACAATAGGTATGGTACACAGCGAGAAAGGAAATAACATGAGTCCCCTTAGACCCGCAGAAAACTGGGATGAAATTGCAAAAGAACATCCTGTGCTTGACGGACTTGCCACAGATTATTACCAGTTTGACCCCCTTGTAGATTCTTCTGATATGGCCCCTGAAAACTGGGTAAAAATAGCGGAAGTGATCGAAAGTAACTACAATGAGTATAGAGGCTTTGTCCTCCTCCACGGAACTGACACTATGTCATACACAGCGTCTGCCCTCTCATTTATGCTAAAAAACTTAAATAAACCAGTAATTATAACGGGGTCACAGGTTCCTCTGCAAAAATCCAGAAGTGATGCCCTCCAAAACCTAGTTACTGCCATTCATATAGCAGGAAATGAGTTTTACGGCATAAGACTTGTTCCTGAGGTTTGTATATTTTTCAGAGACACCCTACTAAGAGGCAACAGAAGTAGAAAAAATGATGCCAGAAACTATTTTGGATTTTCTTCACCTAACTACCCAGCCCTGGGAGAAGCCGGAGCAGAACTTGGAATTAAGAAAAATAAACTTATAAAAAAAAGGGAGGATAATTTTCACATAGAAACTGCTTTAGACAGCAGTGTTATAATTATTGAGATATTTCCTGGATTAAAACCTTCATACCTAAAAAATATATTTGAAAGTATAGTGGATGTAAAAGGTGTCATACTAAAAACCTATGGAAATGGAAATGCCCCTACAAATAATGAATTTATAGATGTTATAAACTTCATTACATCTAAGGGGATTGTTGTCATAAACATTACCCAGTGTACCACAGGTACCGTAAAAATGGGAATGTATGAAGCCAGTACCAAACTAGCAGATGCCGGAGTAGTCAGTGGACTAGACCTCACTCCAGAGGCAGCACTGGCAAAACTCATGTATCTTCTCGGGAAGACTAGTGATTCAGAGGAAGTGAGAAGACTCATGTCTATCGATATATGCGGAGAACAGACGCTCAATCATTATAACTTTAAGTTTAGTCAAAATAATCCGGCTAAAGTCTGCAATTTTTCTTTTACTATCCCAAAAGAGATAGCTGGAGGAGATTTAATAGAAGCTGCCGTAAGAATAAAAAAGCTATCACAGCAAAATGAAATAGATAGAGTAAACATAGCTGTCTCTCTAGAAGGCGATGGATTTATTGAGAATATGGACAAATTCCAGTCTAAACAAAATATTCTGAAAAATAAAGAAAATATTGATGAAGACATACTTTTAAACTTCAACAAATGCGCCAAGAAAATAGCAGAAGAAAGCAAAGAGATGAGAGTTACATTAGAAGCAGACAAGGCAATTATATGGGGAGATGTAATATTCTCAATATATGCAGAGTGCTAGTCGAAGTAGCTGTCGGATATTTTTTATCTTTTTTATATGCCAAACTTTCTAGGTTACAAGTTCGGAGGTTTCATAAAAAATACTCGGACCCCCTTATGGACACTCTCTTAATTGACAGGAAGCAAATATTAATGTATAATAACTCTAACAACAATTCTAATAGGGAGATGAAGCTCTCCTGGAGAAATTCCAAATGCTTCATGCTGCGAAGATGATGGCTTCTACAGAAAAAACTGTAGGAGCTTTTTTTGTTAAAAGGAGTTGAATATGAAACCACTACTATCTCTGAGCCTCCTGCTTATAGGGGGACATTATGCCGGTAAAATTTCAGAAAAAATAAGACTTCCAAAACTCATGGGTATGATAATATTCGGTTGTATAGTTGGTCCTGCATATCTTAATCAGATAGATAGTCTCACTTTGCATATGAGTAAGGAACTAAAAAGTATTGCATTGGTTACAGTTCTTATTACCGGAGGTCTTGGAATAAGCACAGAGCAATTGAAAAAAATGGGTCGCCCTGCTCTTCTTCTAAGCTTTATTCCAGCAGGTCTTGAGGGATTTGCAGTTGCTTTTGCAGCTATGAAACTTTTCGGTTTTACTTTTATACAAGGTGGAATCTTAGGTTTCATAATTTCTGCAGTAAGCCCTGCCGTCCTCATCCCATCTATGGTTGATCTAATAAACAGAGGTATAGGTCAGAGAAAGGCGATCCCCCAGATGATGTTAGCTGGAGGGTCGGCAGATGACAGTATAGCCATAGCCCTTTTCTCTACATTTATGAGTCTTTATCTGGGTTCTTCTAAGGGAATAGCCTCTAACTTATTATGGGTTCCAATTTCTATCACATTAGGCGTGTTATCAGGTATCGCCGCAGCATTTTTCTTAAAAGTTTTATGTAAAACTACAAAAAATCCAATCTTCCACTGTTTCTTGGTCTTGACTACAGGTGTAGGAATGAGAGTTCTAGAAGAATTAAACATTCTCAAGATCAATTCACTTATAGGTGTCATGGTTATGGGATTTGTAATCAGCAATTATTGTGAAAAAGAACTCGGAAAAAGCCTCAAAGAGACTTTGGGAAAAGTATGGCAGGTGGGACAGATATATCTATTTACACTTGTAGGTACAGCCATCGATCCAAATCTCATAGGAAATCTTCTTATTCCTGGAACCTTAGCAATTTTGAGTTCCCTAATAATAAGGTCCGTAGGTACATGGATCTCTCTTCTAGGAACAGACCTCACATACAGAGAAAGGCTCTTTTGTGTCATAGCCTACCTCCCTAAGGCAACTGTGCAGTCTGCCAAGGCCGGGGTGCCTCTTCAGATGGGAGTGGCAGGAGGAGAGTTGATTCAGGCAGTATCTATCCTCAGCGTGCTTATAACAGCCCCTATAGGGGCGATTGGAATAAAGCTTACGGCCCTTCCTCTACTAGAACCAGGAACGGAACTAGAAGTTTCTCAAGAATATTCAAGATAAATATTTTTAATATAAAAGGAATCCACTGAATCAGTGGATTCCTTTTATATATCGCATCTGTATTTTTTTACTTTATGATATAAATCATGACCTTTTTAATGTAAAGAAAAATTCTACACCTTCTCTAAGATTGGTGACACCATAATTAGAACCATGAATGTCTAGAATCTTTTTCACAATAGAAAGTCCAAGTCCTGTCCCTCCATATTTTCTGGTTCTAGCCTGATCTAGCTTGAAAAAAGGTTTCCAGATATCATTTATTTTATCTTCTGGAATTTTATCTCCACTATTTAGAATTTTTATTTTTATAGAGTCTCCATCAGGAACTCCCTCTATTTTGATTTCACCGTTTTCAAGAACATAATTCATGGCATTGCTGCATAAATTTTCTAGAACTCTTTCGATGAGTTTTATATCGCCATTTACCTTTAAATCACCCATCAAAAAATTCAATTGGAGATTTTTTTCCTTAAAATCATGGGAATATTTTTCCAATATTTTTTTTGTAAGTATATCTATCCTAAAGGATTTCATCTCAGCTTTCTTGTATCCAGCCTCTATCTCCGAAAAATATAGGAGTTCTTTAACTATCTTTTCCATATTTTCAACCTCTTCAACAATTGTGGTACAGTATTCCTCTATCTCTTCATCACTTGCCACTCCTTCAAGTAGTCCCTCTGCATAGACTCTCATAATTGCAAGAGGCGTTTTTAACTCATGATTCACACTAGAGATGAAACTTCGTCTCATCACCTCTAACTTTTTTTCATTTTCAAGATCAATTTCTAATTGTGCATTGGCATTTTTAAGATTTTCGATAGCAGTTTCAAGTTTTTCTGACATAGTATTGATACTTGTCCCCAAACTTTCAAGTTCATTACCAGTTTTTATCTCCACTTTTTCATCAAAATTAAGCAGTGCTATATCTTTTGCATTTTTTTCCAAACTAATAATTGGCTTAGAAACCTTATTGGAAAATATATATGAAACAAGAAGAGAAAGAAAAGCAACTAGGAAAAAACTGTAGTAATAGAATTCCCTGCTTATTTTTACAGAATTCTCCACGGAAGATATAGGTGTTGTTATAACAAGAAACATCTGATTTGTTATTTTGGTCATATTGACCAAAAGATTTATTCCCTGCTCTTTCTTGTATACCTTCTGAAAATTAGCACCGATCTCAACATTATCCCAGTCGAAGTCATCTAAAATTCCTCTTATATCGTCATCGATTCGGTACTGATACCTATCTTCCATGTTTAGGAAATAAACTTCTACATTACTCTCTCTTTTTAACCTAGGAATATTTAGGTTGCCGTCTCCCTCTGTAAGAATTATTGATATTTTTTTAAGTTCCTCCTTTTTTTTATTTAGAGAATAGCTGTCTAAAAGAGTAGCGTTTAAAAGATATATTAGAAATATTGGCAGGATAGATATTATCATCATATAAAAAAATATATCCCTGCTTATTTTACCTTTCATTATTCCTCCTCAAATCTGTATCCAACTCCACGAACAGTTTTAATATGCTTTCCACCAAGCTTTTTACGTAGCTGTTTTACATGTGTATCCACCGTTCTTAAATCTCCAAAATAATCAAACCCCCATATCTGATTTAAAAATCTTTCTCTGGAGATAGCCATATCTTTATTTTTTACCATCATTAGAAGCATATCATATTCTTTAGGAGTCAGTTCTAGAATTTCATCACAAAAAATCACTTTATGACTTTTTGAATCAATCTCCAATTTACCTACCTTCAGGCTGTTGTTTTCCACTATAGAATCTTTTCTTTTTAATAGTGCTTTTACCCTGGCAAGTAATATCTTCAGGCTAAAAGGCTTTGTTATATATTCGTCTGCCCCCAAATCAAAACCAAATAATTCATCATCTTCAGTACTTCTTGCAGTTAGCATTATGATGGGAATCTTTGACTCTTTTCTCAATTTCCTGCATATAGTCCAGCCGTCAATTTTTGGAACCATAACATCTAGTATAGCAAGGTCAAAAATACCCTCATAAAACAAATCTAAAGCTTCCTGACCATCACACGCCTCTATAACTTCGTACCCCTCTTTTACGAGAAAATTTTTTACGACTTTCCTCATTTTATCTTCATCTTCTAAAACTAATATTCTTTCCATAAGTTACCTCCTTTTGCCTTGAATCAATTATATAATGAAATCAAAAAAAACACAAAAAGGGCTTTTCTAAGCCCTTCCAAATTATTTTATTTAACCTTGGCATTGATCTCAAGACTTCTGTAATCTATCAGTCCTTTTATATATCCTATCTCTTTAGTTATATTTTTTAATACTTCTGGAGACTTGGGATATTTTGACATCTCGTCAGCATTGGTCTGAAGCTTAGAAAGTTTTTTATAGAGTTCCTCAAGGTATTGGTCTTTCTCTAACCTTGCTTTTTCTATATAGCAAAATTCATGAGGAAATTCGTGTTCTGCATCATCTACAATTTCTGTACTGTCTTCTTGAATTTCTTCTGCTTCTACAGAGTTATTTTGGATAATATTAGGCTCTTTAATATCTGGATTCAGATTGCTATCATTTTTACACGCTGATACAGAAATAATAATTAAAAATATTGCAATGGATCTTTTCATCGTATACCCTCCCGCTGTATTAATTTTTGCTTAAAACTATATATTCTAATTTACCCTTCAATTCCCCTGCTCTCTGAGTAAGAAGCTTTATAGAATCCCAGTCTTTTTCAGATTTTTCATTTTCTTTTATCAGATCAGCTTCTACCACTCTTAACTCTTCTACTATAGCCTTTATACTGGGTTGAGAAGAGTCCTCATACATAGTTATCACCTCTTCTGTGCAGACAGGTATCTCTTTGCTCAAATTCAGATTCATCCCGGCAAATGCAGCACTTGCTATAAGCATTAAACATGCACTTAAGGGTAAAAGGTTTTTCTTCATAATGTAATATCCTCCTGTATTTCATTTTATATGTATATAGTATTTGATAAATGTGATGTTACATTGAGGTTTTCTTAAAACTTTTAGGGTCTTTATGCTATTTTTAAATTATTTCTTTTAAAAAATCACTAAAACTAGTAAAATTATATATATAAAGAAAGTTTCAGTTCTTATTAAAAAGCATATTTTGGGAGGATTATTATGAAAAAGTTTATAACATTTTTTTCTTTACTGATTTTTATTGGATGCGGAAGTTTGGATATCATATCTGAAACCAGTGAAAATTTGCCAGATGTGAAACCAGAAGTAGAAATAAAAACAGACGAAAAAGCAGAAGAAAAATTAGAAAAACTCTCAAAGACTTACGAAATAACTAAAGATGAAATACTGTTTTATTCAGAGGATCAAAAAGTCATAAAGAGAATTGATTTCATAAAAAGGTTTGAAGAGGAATACAGCGATAAAGGAGTCATTTTTTCAACTAAACCCCTTCCTGCAAGCTATGAAAAAATCATAAAAAACAATACACAAATACAGAGAGTTATTAATTCTTTTGGAAAAAATGGTCTGATGAAAAGTTCAAATGTATATCTGTATGGTTATCTAGACAACACAATTTTGTATGAATATGACTCACTCATGAGGCTTTCATCAGAAAGATATATAGACCCCCGTGGAGAGCTTTATATAAAAAAAACTTATAAGTACATCAATAACTATAGAATGGCTAGAAAAAAAATTTTTGATGCAAAAGGAGCATTTTTAGAGGAAGAAATCTTCTCTTATGCTGGGGGGGCACTTTCTAAAATAACTTCTCTTTCAGGTGACGGAAAAATTTTAAGTACAAGAAATTTTATTTATGACCAAAATGGTAACTTAAAGGAAGAAATATTTATTACCGAAAAAATAAACACAAAGTTGGTCTATATCAAAGATAATCTGGGGCGAATTGACAGAGTCTCCGAATATTCCTCCAGAAAATATAGGGGATATTATAAATTTATTTATGATTCTAAAGGGAGAGTCACAGAAAAAAGATTTTACACTCTAGATAAAAGTGTTGTTTCTAAGGAAGTGTACAAATATTAGCACCACTTCAGTGCTTTTACAAAACTTATACTAAATTAGGGAAACCTTCAACTCTTTTCTAAAATTTCTGTTTTTAAATATCCTCAATAAAATTAAAAGAGCTGCATTTGCAGCTCTTTTAATTTTGTATATCTTTAGGACTAAAATGAACATCCATTTGAGGAAAAGGTATTTCTATTTTTTCCCTGTCAAAAATTTCTTTAGCATTTTCAATTGAATCAAAATAAACATTCCAGTAGTCTGCAGTCTTGCACCAGACTCTGTAGGTTATATTTACAGAGGAACCCCCTAACTCTTTTACCCTTATGGTTATGGGGTCATCTTTTAAAACTTTCTCATGAGACTCTGCTATCTCCTTTAAAATTAAAATTGCTTTTTTAAAATCATTTCCATAAGAAATCCCAAAATTAATATCCACTCTTCTTTTAGAATTTTTAGAATAATTAATTAATGACTTGTTTGACAATTCTCCATTAGGAATTATTATTTTTTTGTTATCTGGGGTATTTAAAACTGTATAAAATATCTGTATACCCTCTACAGTCCCAGAGTGTCCAGCTGCCTCTATATAGTGCCCTATCTCAAAAGGTTTAAAAATAAGTATGAGCACTCCCCCAGCAAAATTTGATAAGCTCCCCTGTAAAGCTAAACCTACTGCAAAAGTGGCAGCACCTAAAATAGCTACAAGTGAAGTCATCTGAATTCCCACTACTGATGCTGTAATGATTATTAAAATAACATAAGATAAAGATCTGAGACACGATACTGCAAAAGAATGCACCATAGGATCAGTTTTTCTCTTATATAGGGCTTTATGAACTAACACCATGACATTATTGATAATAAACTTACCAATTATAAAAATAACTACAGCACCTAACAACTTCATAAAAAGTTCGGTGAAATTACTTGTAATGAAATTTTTCATGTTTTCCATATATGCCTCCTTGTTCTTTATTTATAAGTATATATACAATTTCATATAAAAATCCTTTTATTTTCTGTAAAGTTAAAAGAACCTTCTCCAGAAATTATCTAAGAGAAGGTTCCAAATTTATTTTAATTATAACTTATAAAGTAGATCTTCATAAGTAGGGATAGGCCATGATTCTTTAGAACATAAGATTTCTAAAGTGTCGGCTGCCATTCTGATTCTATCCATAGCAGGTAGCATCTCTTTTCTAGCATACTGAACTTCCGCTTCAACATCTCCCGGTCTGTTTTCTATGATTGTTTCTAAAGCTTTTGTCTCGTCTACTAGCTTATCAACATTTTCAGCTAGTGAAACAAGAAGGGCTTTTTGACTTTTCAACAGACTTTCAGGTAAAAACTCTTTGCTGCTGTTGATCATATCTGCTACTTCTTTCATATACTTGTTGACTGCAGGAACTATTTCTGTCTCAGCCATCTTTGTTACTACCTTAGCCTCAAGTTCTACTTGATTTATATAAATCTCACTGTAAATGTTGTGTCTTGATTCCAATTCTTCTGCAGAAAGAACCATGTGTTTCTCAAATATTTCTATTGTTTCTGGAGCTAAGTTATATTTTAATACGTCACTTGTAGCTTTCAAGTTTGGAAGACCTCTTTTTTCAGCCTCTACTACCCACTCTTCACCATAACCGTTTCCGTTGAATATAACCTTTCCATGCTTGGTATATGCATTTGAAACGATTTGCTTTATAGCTTCGTTTTTATCTTGAGCTTTTTCAAGAATCTCAGCGTATTCTGATAGTACTTCTGCAACAATTGTATTTAGAATAACATTTGGACCTGAGGTAGATGCTGAAGATCCAACCATTCTAAATTCAAATTTGTTTCCTGTAAAGGCAAAAGGAGAAGTTCTGTTTCTGTCTGTAAGATCTTTTGGTAATTTTGGAAGTGAATCTACTCCAATTTCTAATTTTGAAGATGCAGCTTCGCTTTCTGGGTTTCCTCCTGCGATAGTATCAAGAATATTTGACAGGGCGTCACCTAAGAAAATAGAGATTATTGCTGGAGGTGCTTCGTGTCCTCCTAGTCTGTGGTCATTATTTGCACTTGCAGCAGAAAGTCTTAGAAGTGGTGCATATCTGTCTACAGCCTCTACTACAGAACTTAGGAATACAAGGAACTGAGCGTTATCTTTTGGGTTATCTCCCGGCTCAAGTAAGTTTGTAGTTTCAGTTGCAAGAGACCAGTTATTATGTTTTCCAGAACCATTTACCCCTGCAAAAGGTTTTTCATGTAAAAGAGCTACTAATCCATGTCTAACTGCTACCTTTTGGATAATATCCATAGTTAGCTGGTTGCTGTCAGTTGCTACGTTTGCAGTAGAGAATACAGAAGCAACCTCAAACTGGTTTGGTGCAACCTCATTATGCTTAGTCTTAGAACAAACTCCTATTTTCCATAGTTCCATGTCTAGGTCTTGCATAAATGTTGCTACTCTTTCTTTTATAGTACCAAAATAGTGACCTGTAAGCTCCTGCTCTTTTGCAGATCCAGCTCCTAATAAAGTTCTACCTGTATGCATAAGGTCTAGTCTTTTTTCAAAAAATTCTTTTTCAACCAAGAAATACTCCTGCTCTACCCCTAGAGTCGTAAATGTCTTCTTTGTTTTAGTATCTCCAAGAGCTTTTAAAACTCTTAAAGATTGTTTTTCAACAGCTGCCATAGATCTTAAAAGTGGTACTTTTTTATCTAGAGCATGTCCTTTATATGAAACAAAAGCTGTAGGGATATAAAGAGTTATACCAGTCTGATCTTCTCTCAAGAAAGCTGGCGAAGTAGTATCCCATGCAGTATAACCTCTAGCTTCGAATGTCGCTCTCAGACCTCCACTCGGGAATGAAGATGCGTCAGGTTCTCCTTTTATTAACTCTTTTCCAGAAAATTCTAATATTACAGTCCCGTCTGGACCTGGATTGACAAAAGAGTCATGCTTTTCTGCTGTAATTCCTGTAAGAGGTTGGAACCAGTGGGTAAAGTGAGTCGCTCCCTTTTCCAATGCCCAGTCTTTCATAGCATTTGCAATAACTTCTGCAACATTTAATGAAAGGTCTTTCTCTCCATTTTGTACTTTTCTAAATTCTTTAAAGATACTTTTTGGAACTCTTTGCTTTAATGTAGCTTCATTAAAGCAGTTTTCCCCATAGACTTCAGTCAAAGGCCGCACTTTGTAATCATTATTTTGCATAAAAATTTCCCCCTCTAATTGTAAATTATATAAAAAATGGGTAGGAATTCAAATGAATCCTATCCCGTATTTCTGCATGCATAACGTACATCATTTTTTCTGTAGACAGTTACCCCATAAACGGTCATTTGAATTTTGTAGTCTATAAAGTTATCCAGTGTTAGACACAGGACAGACTCAGAATGCAGACTACATTCTTTTGAAAAACAAATTTTAGAAACCGCCATAAGAACCCTCCTCCTAAGATTATCAAATCAGAACACTTTCCTAGTCAAGAATAAAAGTGATTATAACATCACATTATACATATATATAGAATAGATTGTTTTTACTCCTCATTATTGATGTAGTCAATATTTTAACTTTCTTATTGAGAATAATATCATGACGAAGCAAAAAAATCAAGATCTTTTTTAAAAATAATTTTCGTTTTTTTCCCAAAACCGTATACTCCCGACCCTTCAAGTTCGCTTTTAGTAACAGTATCTTCTAAAGAAATCGTCTCTAGGATATTAAACTTCAACCCTTTGAGATTTGTTTTAAAACTTCTTACAATAATGACAGTATCTCCCTCTATAAAATCTTCATTTTTTATATCAATATCAATTTTACTATCTAAAGGTTTTCCGAGTATTGTATGAAAAATTATATCCACCTCATAAGATTTTTTTAATATTTTACTAAATTTTTCATTGGGTGTAACTTTTGCTTCACTACAAATAAAGCTATATTTATTGAGAACATCTAGAATTTTTTCAATTTTAAACTTTTCTATTTTATTTTTCATAGTTAAAGAAGCAGACAAATATCCTATATTAAACTCTAGTCTTTCCCCTGAAAATAGATTCAAAAAAAAGTCACAGACCTCTAAAGATCTTTTTATAGGAAGACTTTCGGATATTGAGTAAGCCAAGTATCTGTCGGTTGTTATTATCTTATTATCCTTTGATACTTTCCCTTCAAATATTATTTTACACTCCCTATTTTTAATTTCAAAATAATTGACTCCATTTGATTTTAAAAATTTCAAGGTAAAATTTAAAAGAGTGGAATCTCCACAAGTAACATTAACTTTTCCTATTGTTGTTATTTTTTCTTTTCGTGTGAATTCTGGAATATTTGATCTTGATATCGGCAATTGTAGATTTTGTACAAACTCTGACTGCATCTCAAAATAGGTTTTTACTTTGCCTTCAAAATTTTCCCCGATTATTATCTTTTTCACCTTAGGTTGCCTCGGCTCTTTTTCTAAATCAAAAGGCTTTGGTATTTCATCATCAGCTATTACCTGTAGTTTTTTTTTTATTGACAAGCCTTTGGGCTTATCATCGGTGTATGGTATATGTTTTTTATCTATCAAATAAGTTTTCAACTCGGTTAAAAACTCAATTTCATTTTGCTTTAAAAGTTTTATCTCGTTGGAATTTAACCAGTTTATAGTTTCTGTATTTATAATAGAGGATGAAGTTACAAAGTAGGCATTCGGTTTTGAATCACCTAATTTTTTGTATATTAAGGATAGAATATCCCTTGTATCAGGATCTTCTAGATCATAGCCGATGAATAAAAGAATTCTGTCTTTCAGTTCACACTTTAAATTTTCAAAAAGTGGATTATAAAGTGAAAGTAGCTTTAATTTTCTAAGATCCTGTTTCGTTACCAGCATTTTATCTAGATGCTCAAAATCACCATTTATTTTATATAATCTAGGCAGGGATGTTCCTATTTCGCATTCACCCTGTACATCCATCTTTTGAATATCCGGTCCATAGGAATTTTCAATAAGATTATCAAAATTTGTAGTAACAACTGCACTGATGAAAGGAGATTTTGGAAACAAGTAGAAAAGATCAGAAGTTTCTTTAGAGTTTGAGTAAGAATTTTTTAACTTATTAAGAAGTTTTAACTTACTCCCTGTCACACTGTCTAGGTATACTTGACAGACATCAGCCAAAGAATTGACATCACTAACTTCTAATTTTGAATATTTATCTAGATCATTATACACAAGTTTGGCAAGGTCTCTTTTGCTGGGATAACCCATCAGTTTTCCCAAAATATCCCCTATCCATAGCACAATATTTTCCCCATCACGCAATCTATTTATAAAATTTGTCATAATTTTACTCCTTATAAATATTAATCATTTCTTAGCTTAGTATACCTTATTAATATCTATTGTACAACCTCAAAAAACAAAAGAAAAATAAAAGCCCCCGCCTTTTTAGGCAGGGGTAATACTAGTCAAATGCGGCTCTAATAACATCTTCAAAATAGTCTACAAAATGAACAGTAACTCCCTCTTTTATGTAATCTGGAAGCCGTTCATAATCCTTTCTATTGTCCTTTGGAATTATAAGGGTGAAAATACCAACCCTTCTTGCTGCGATTGTTTTTTCCCTAATTCCCCCTATAGGCAATACTTTTCCTGTAAGTGTTAGTTCCCCAGTCATGGCGATATCCTTTTTTACAGCCTTTCCCTTTGCTAAGGAGTACAAAGCTAAAGCCATTGTTATTCCTGCTGAAGGTCCATCTTTTGGGGTTGCTCCTGCAGGAACGTGAAGATGAACAGTATTTTTATCGAAATAGCTCCTTACCTCTTCAGAACAATCTTTTTCCATGTTGAGATAGGACCTGACATAGGAGTGAGCAATCTCTGCAGATTCCTTCATGACACTCCCCAACTGACCTGTAAGTTTAAAGCCTTTTTCTTTATTACTTATTCCTGTAGCCTCTATATACAGCGTGGCTCCCCCCATAGATGTCCATGCCAATCCAAGTGTCACCCCAGGCACAGACCTTTGATATAGCTCTTCTGTTATAAAGAGAGGCTGCCCCAGGAATTCTTCAAGATTTTTCTTGGTAATATTTACCTTGTTCACATCCCCCTCTGCTATACGCAGGGTTGTTTTCCTCATTATTTTTCTTATATTCTTTTCTAGATTTCTTACCCCAGCTTCTCTGGCGTATTTGTCTACTACATCTTCTATCGCTCCTTTATTGATATTTACCTCCTGCTTCGTGAGACCATGTTCCTTCATCTGGTTAGGAATTAAAAATCTTTTGGCTATCTCTAGCTTCTCCTCCATGATGTATCCAGGAAGTTGAATAACCTCCATACGGTCAAGAAGCGGTTTTGGAATAGTGTCCATGGTATTTGCAGTTGTTATGAATAATATTTTGGAAAGGTCATACCTTACATCTAAATAATGATCTAAAAAATCCCTGTTTTGCTCTGGGTCTAATACTTCAAGAAGGGCAGAGGCAGGGTCCCCCTGATAACTGTTACCTATTTTATCTATTTCATCTAACATTATCACGGGATTTGAAGTTTCCACTCTTTTTAGGGCCTGTATTATCTTCCCTGGCATAGCCCCTATATAAGTCCTTCTGTGTCCCTTTATCTCAGCCTCGTCCTTCATACCACCAACAGAGAATCTATAAAATTTTCTATTGAGAGTACTTGCTATGGATTTACCTATAGAAGTTTTACCCACTCCAGGAGGACCAACAAGACAAAGTATTGAACCGGTTACATTTCCTGTTTTCATTATGGTACTTATAAATTCAAGTATATTCGTCTTTACATCCTGTAATCCATAATGATCCTTATCCAGTATTGCTCTTGCTTTTTTAACATCTAGCCTGTCATCAGAATAGACTCCCCACGGAAGTTCTAATATAGACTGTACATAGGACCTTGTTACATGATATTCGGGAGAGCTTTGATCAATCATCTTTAACTTCTCAAACTGCTCTTCTACGACACTTTTAGCCTCTTCAGAGAGCTCTATCTCAGATAACCGCTCTACCAGCTTTTCTATTTCAGCCTGCTTATCATCTTTTTCCATTCCGAGCTCTTTTTTTATGAGTTTCAGTTGCTCTCTCAAAAAGTACTCTTTCTGCTGTTTACTGACCTTATCTTCAATCTGTCTTTGGATTTTTTCTTGAAGCTGAGATATCTCAAGCTCTTTTTTCAAAAGTGTCAGAAGTTTTCTACACCTTTCTTCTAGATTAAACTCTTCTAAAAGCTCCTGAAGCTCTCTACTTTCAATTTTTAACATGGCTGCTATGAGATCCATAAGTATACTAGGCTTATCATAAGACACTTGGGACATCAAGAGTTTTAGTTCTTCTTGCATTATAGGATTTACCTTAAATATCTCTTTTAGTGATGTCATAATAGCTAACATATATGCCCGTACTTCATCATTCGGAGCTCCGCTAGGCTCCTGGTTGTACTCAACATTCCACTTGAGCAACGGGGTCTCTTCTACAGTTTTTATCTTTTTAAACCTGCTTATCCCCTGTACTATGATCTGGACAGTATTGGGAGAAATTGGTGTAATCTTGTGGATTTTAACTACAGTCCCTACGTCATAAAGCTTTGACTTAAACAGGTTAATTTCATCTACCTCTTTTGTAAATACCAGTCCCATTAATCTATTCTCTTTTTCTTCTACTTTTCTTATTGCTTCAAGGAATTGCCCCCCTGAAAATGTAATAGGAATCATTATATTAGGAAAAACAGGTCTTGTGACAATGGGAAGAATGACAAGTTTTTCCGGCATTATCTCATTAACACTGACAAGTTCTGTCATATTATTATCAGCCATAGTGATCTCCTCCTTTTATATTTTTCAAATATTAGTTACAAAATCAGAATGAATTTCCTTTATATTTTCTTAGGCTAATTAAAAAAAATATAACTCGAGGAAAATAGTTTTAGTTTTGTATAACTATATTAAATACAAGAGTTTGAGGTGAATGCCATGGTTTTAGAACATCTGATTTTCTTTGCCAAATATATTTACTTTATAAATATTTTTTTTGTTGTGATAATAATCTTCTTTGAAAGAAAAAAGCCAGTATACAGTCTGTTTTGGATCACCGTTCTTGTTCTGACCTCCTACATAGGATTTATTTCCTACTTATTATTTGGGCTGAGCTTCAGAAAAAAAAGGCTGAGTAGAAAATTCTATATGAGAAATATTTTTAGGTATGCAGCACCTTCCGAAAATAAAGAGATAGAAAAACTTGATAAATGGGATCAGATGATACAGTATTTAGAACTTACAGGAAAAAACAGGCTGACTTTTTCGAATAGTATAGAGATTTTCACTGAAGGAAAAGAGCTTTTCCATGATATGAAAAATGAGATAAAAAAAGCAAAATCTTATATCCATATGGAATACTTTATATTTGACAACAACCAGTTGGGGAAAGAATTCTTTACGATTTTAAAGGAAAAGGCAAAATCTGGTGTAGAAGTCAAACTAATATTAGACGGTGTGGGTTGCAGAAAACTTCCCTTAAAAAAAATCAGATCTCTTATAAATTCAAACATAGATGTTCAAGTATTTTTCCCTTCATATTTCCCCTTTGTAAACCTAAGGGCAAACTACAGAACTCACAGAAAAATATGTATCGTTGATGCAAATTGGGGATACATAGGTGGATTTAACATTGGTGATGACTATCTCGGCAAAGGTTCCCTTGGACACTGGAGGGACACACATATTAAAATGAGCGGTGATGTTTTGAATGAACTTCAAAAAGAATTTTTCTCATCTTGGGATTTTATAAAAAATCAGAATTTTTTAAGTTTTGGCAACAAATTCAAGGTTAGACATAATGAAAAAAAGTACTTTCCAGAAAAACAGAATACGGGAAAGTCCCCTATACAGATTGTAGGAAGTGCCCCAGATTATGAATTTCGTCTGATAAGAGATGCCATTCTCCACATGATAACAAAAGCCAAAAGATATATCTATATTCAAACTCCTTACTTCATACCAGATGACATTATTTTTGAGGCCCTAAAAATAGCCTCCCTTTCTGGCATAAGTATAAAAATCATGATTCCAAGTAAACCTGACCATCTTATGGTGTACTGGGCGACTCACTCATATGTAGGGGAGATGATAACTACAGGTGTGAAGTTTTATTCCTATAAAAATGGATTTCTCCACAGCAAAGTGGTCATCGTCGATGATGAAGTGGCTACTGTGGGAAGTTCAAATTTTGATTATAGGAGTTTTTATCAGAATTTTGAGATAAACGCTTTTATATATGATTCTGAGACAGTGAAAAAACTAAAGACGTTATTTATAGAAGATTTGGCAGAAAGCTCATCTATAACAAAACAAATTTACCATAACAGGAAATTACTGGTAAAATTTAAAGAATCCATAAGCAGACTGTTTTCTCCAATTCTCTAAGGGGGTAATTTTTATGATTGAGTTTGACAAAATATCAGATTATTTTAATGAATTTTACGATTTTGGGCCAAAGGACGACATTATCTATCTAGATCTTCATCTTCACACTAACGCCTCAGATGGATATAATACCCCAAAATTTTTTATCGACTTTTTGAAAGAAAAAAAACATCTGATTTCCATAACTGACCATAATGAAATCAGGGGTTCTGTAAAAATATCGGAACTTGGTGTGAAGGTGGTGCCAGGGATGGAGCTAGGATGTGAAGATGGATTTGAGCTTTTGGTCTATTTCAAAAACTTCGAAGATCTCGAAGAATTTTACGTAAGAGAGGTAGAGGGAAATAAGCACCCCTATAGAATGGCGAGAACAACAAAGGATGCTTTTTATTTTTTAGACATCCTCGAAGGCAGAGGGTGCCACGTTTCTATCCCTCATGTTAATGGACTGGCCCAAAAAAATTATATCAAAAATAAACATTACCTTTCTGATGTTTTGACACGGGTAGATTCTCTAGAAACATACAACCACTCCCTTTCAAAGAAAAGAAATCTCACGGCCAAAGATTTAAGAAAAAGCTATCATTTAAGTGCCACATTCGGAAGTGATGCCCATATTAACAGGGAGATTCTTTCATATTACAGATTCTTAAATATGGAGGAAAAAAAGCACCATAAATTAATGGATTCCATTTACAAAATATCTATGCTTTCAGGCCTAGGAAAAAAACATCTGATGCATCTCTTCAAGAAAAAATAGAGTATCAAAAAAATCATCTGCAAGCTGTCCGGATGATTTTTTATTTTAAGAGATTATTGTACTCAAAGAGAGTCTTTACGGCTTCAAAATATTTTTTTGCCATTATTTCATAGCCATACTCATTGGGATGGACAGTATCACTCATATACTTTGGCCTTCCCCATACTTCTTCCCATATATCTTCAACGAGAAAAACATTTTCTTTAGAGGAAAGTTCTCTATACATTTTATCATAACTTTTTTTATCTTTTCCTTTTATAAAGGATAAAATAGATTTTTCAGGAAAAAACTTTGCTATGAAAATTATTGTACCGTTATCTAAAAGTTTATCGACCATGTATTCTAAGTCAATTTTTGTGTTTTGGCTGGACACGCCTAAAAAGTAATCGTTGGCCCCAAACTCTATTATAACAACATCTGGATCGAAACTTAATACATCATTTTCAAATCTTTCTCTCGCCTGTGAAGCTGTATCCCCTGGAACTCCCGCATTAACAATCTCCACATCCAGATAATTTCTCAAGTAATCAGGATAGCTTTTGCCTTTAGGAGCCCCTATACCTGCAGTCAGACTGTCTCCAAAGCATACAAGAACACTCTCCCTACCTTTAGGCAACTCTATTTCCAGTTGACTCTTATTAAAAAAAACAAAAGCCATTAAAATTACAATCAACAATCCCCCTATAATTAAGCTTTTATTATTCAAAATTTCACCCCACAGCTTTGTAAAAAGATTATATCCAAACCCATTTTATCCCTTATCTTGTTAAGACTTAATAATTATTCATGCATTTTATTATTTTGAGTACAGCCTTAACTATCCAGTAAATTTGCTAATTAAATTATATCAGATAAGGGGAAATAGTTTTATAAAATATTTGAATAAATTAATTCCCCATAATCCAGTATATCCATTGACTTGTCTCGTATCTCAGTATTATATTTGAACCCTTGAAAAACTCCTGTTAATATAAACTATATTTAATCCATAGTGGTATTTTATTTTATTTCTAAATAGTATATAATTTAAAATTATACAGAGATTTTATCCGATCTGAATTATATGAATAATTCAGACTGGCTTATTTTAAATTAAGGGGGAATTTACATTGAATAAAAAAATAGGATTCATAGGCTGCGGAAATATGGGGGAGGCTATCCTAGGTGGCATCCTGTCATCGGGTATTCTCAAAGGGGAAAATATATGGGTGTCAGAACTGAGCAGTGACAGACTAAGTGAACTTTCTAAAAAATACGGTGTAAACATTACTAATGACGGAAAAGAGGTAGTGAAAAACAGCGATATCTTCATAATCGCAGTTAAACCTAATATCTATCCTGTGGTTCTAGAAGATATAAAAGAGCTGGTAGACAGTACAAAAACAGTGGTGACAATAGCTGCAGGAGTGACTATCGCATCTGTGGAAAATATCATCGGGTCTGACAAAAGAATCATAAGGACTATGCCAAATACTCCGGCCCTTGTAGCAGAGGGAATGACCTCTATCTCTCATAATGACATGGTGAGTCTAGAGAATCTGGAAGAAATCAAAACTATATTTGGAAGTTTCGGGAAATCCGAAGTTCTTTCAGAATATCTCATCCACAGTGTGACAGCAGTAAGCGGGTCTTCTCCTGCATATGTGTTTATGTTTATCGAAGCCTTAGCCGACGGGGCGGTACTACAAGGAATGCCTAGGGACAAGGCTTATCAGTTTGCGGCTCAGAGTGTACTTGGGGCGGCAAAGATGGTCTTAGAAACTGGAAAACACCCTGGAGCATTGAAAGATGCAGTGTGCTCTCCTGGTGGGACAACTATAGAGGCCGTGAAAGTTCTGGAAGAAGAAGGATTCAGAAACTCTGTAATAAAGGCTGTGGAAGCCTGTGCAAAAAAATCAAAGATGATGAGTAAATAAAAATTATTTATTAAATAGTTGATCTAAAGACCTCTCTATATTAACTTTGTGATGTAGGTCTTTTTTTCAACCATTAATTATATTTTTATTAATTTATAATTAACATTTTTTAACTTGTCATAAGGGCTAAATTATATTATAACTTACTAAGCAGATTTTCTTAATCTCTGATAGATTATAGGGGGGAACGACTTGGAAAAGAATATAATTTCCAAAGAAGAATTACAAGACTTTGAAAAAAAAATAAAAGATCAAATCTCAAGATTCAGAACCAAAAACTTCAAAAATCCTTTAGTCATAATGAATGTAGGTGGAATCACCTCCAATTATAAAATAAAAACTTTCGTCAATAAATTTTTAAATATCTTATCTAAATATCAATCCTTTGATACAAACTATCACCTCATCCTGGCAACAGAAAAAATTGAAAATATGAAAATTTTTTCGTCATCTTCTAGAATCAAATTCAAAAAATATATCAATTCCACAAAACCTCAGAACAAAGAGTGCAGTCTTCTAAATCCAATTCATTTTGTAAACACCCTCAGCTTCGAACCGGATATTATTTTTATATTTAGTATGTCTAGAAACAAAGACTGTCTAAATGACAGCACTGAACTGAGGGATGATTTTTTAAACATCTCAAAAAGATTGGTTTGGATAGTTCCAGAAGACTATGCTGATGAATTTGCAAACCTTGACCCCCATATTATTGGTCAAAAAAAATACTTAGAGATCAGCACAGAGTCCCAATGGGATAAAGTTGATATTTTCCAAAGAGCATTGACACTGGCTACAAAAGCCCACAAAAGCCAATGTAGAAAAGGAACAACAACTCCATATATTGTCCATCCTGTTATGGTGGCTATGATGCTAAGAGAAGAAGGATGCCCGGAACACCTTATTCTTTCAGCCCTTCTCCACGATACCATTGAGGATTCACATGTCTCCTATGAAGATATTAGGACAAAATTTGGCAAAAATGTCGCAAAAATAGTCTTGAATCTTTCAGATAAGGATAAAAGCCTTCCTTGGGAGATAAGAAAGCAGAGAGAGGTCCATTTCTTGAAAACAGAGGCTACCCCCGAGGAAATAATCGTTGCATGTGCAGATAAATTTCACAATATTTCATGCATCAGTGCAGATTACAAATTGGCTGGAAATCATGTGTGGAAAAGATTTAACGCTCCAAAAGAAAAACAAAGATGGTATTATCACGAGCTTTTAAATGTTTTTCAAAAGAGATCTAAAATACTAGAAAATCTTTTAATCTATGAAAAATTCAAGAACAAAGTCTATGAAGTTTTCCCGGAGTAACTTTCCGGGTTTTTTATCTTGTAACACAATAAAAATTCTATTGTGGAATTTTAGGCTCATTTTAGATATACTGTTTTTAAAAATCAAATTTTTTACAAGGAGACTTTATGATTTTATGGGAAATTTTTTGGTCGTTTTTTAAAATAGGAGCAGTTACTTTTGGAGGAGGATATGCAATGATTCCCCTCATAGAAAAAGAGATGATTACAAATAAAAAATGGATAGATGAAGAGGAGCTCTTAGAAATAATAGCCATAGCCCAGATGACTCCAGGGGTTATTGCCATAAACACCGCCACATTCGTAGGAAGAAAAGCCGGCGGAATAAAGGGGGCGCTTATAGCTTCAGTTGCCGTGGTTCTCCCGTCTTTATTTGTCATATCAGTAATAGTAACTTTTCTTTCTGGAAGCTTTGACACCATCTTAGTACAAAAATTCCTCACAGGAGTCAGAGGAGGACTACTGGCTCTCATGGCACACTCTTTGCTCAGACTCTTCAGATCCGGAGCAAATAACATAGTTGGAATAGCTCTCCTAGCAGTAACCCTTATAACACTTATATTCTCTATTTTATCTCCAATAAACCTGATTATTTTTGGATCTGTAACAGGAATTATGTTATACAGGTTTTTTCCTAGATTCACTTTAAAATATCTTGGCGGTGATAAAAAATGATCTACTTTACTTTATTTTTTACTTTTTTCAAAATTGGTCTTTTTACCTTTGGCGGTGGACTGGCTATGCTTCCTCTTATTCAGGAGGAACTCCTAAGAAGAAACTGGATGACTGTTCCGCAGTTTTTGGACCTTGTATCAATAGCACAGATAACTCCAGGAGCCATTGGGGTAAACTCTGCTACATATGTTGGAAACAAACTCTGTGGATTTTGGGGTGGGGTCATTGCAACTGCAGGGGTGATTACACCATCTATAATTATAATTCTCATACTTTCTGCCATCCTTATAAAATTAAAGGGAAATGTATATAAAGATGCATTCTTTTTTGGTATTAAACCTATTACTGTAGGACTCATAGCCTATGCAGGCTACACCATCGCTAAGGACACATACTTCATCAGAAATCAAATCAGTATAGGGGCTATCTCAATCTCAATTTTAGCATTTATTATCCTCCATAAATACAAGACAAATCCAGTTTACATTGTTTTTATCTCAGCTGTAGCAGGAATGATTCTCTTATAAAGTTTATTTATAAAAGAAAAAGAGCCTATCACCATCAAAAGGTATAAGCTCTTTTTTTATTTATTCTTTTTACCCCTATACACCCCTGTCCTAAGCTCATCTATATAAAACTTTAAGTCTGGTATTTTCTTATCGATGGCATACTGAACGGCTAGTTCTATATCATAGGGTACCCTCACAATTGACATAGAAAAAGTTGCCATCTCAAAACTCTTGTATTTACCCTCAATGATTCCGTAGGAGGCCTGAGTCAGCTCAAGTGGATTACCTACGCTTCCCACATTGAATATCATCTTTTGATCAAAGCACTGGGAATAGGCCCCGTGAATATCTCCGTATATCACTACATCTGAGTCAGATTCAGATTCCTCGGGGGCTTCAAAAAGTTCCGTTTTTTCATCATAGGTTGCCGTGGCATGGACTCTTTTGAAAACATCTTTTGGTGAAGCGTGGCATATCCTAATCAGTTTCCCACTCATGTAAAATTCATGGTATAGGGGAAGGCCTCTGAGATATTCCAATCTTTTATCACCCAGTATTCTCCTGTGCCACAAAACTTCTTCAAATTCATTGTCTTCCTGCTCTGAGATAAAATACTCCCAGTTTCCCTTGACAACTACCTCGCACTTTTTCCTTACAATATCAACTGCTTCACAAGAATCCGGACCTTTTCCTGCTAGATCCCCGAGACAAAATATTCTAGATATTTTTTTATCCTCTATATCTTTTAAAACAGCTTCCAGAGCAGGTATATTTCCATGAATATCTGATATGACAGCTATTTTATCCATTCCATATCTCCTTTAAAAATTCTTTTTAAAAATCCTGTATTATAATCTATTATAATCCATTTTTTTTATTCTGTATATTAGAAAGAGTTTTTTCAAATCCAAAATAAGTCATTATCCTAATACTCACAATAAGTTTTACATTGTAAATTTTACAAAACAATTGTATAATATAGGGTATTTGTTATTCAAAGGAGTGTAATATGATAAAAATAGGAAAAAGACAAAAAATGAGAGTTAATAATATTGCTAGTATCGGTGTTTATATGGATGCTGAGACAGACAATCCAAAAGATAATATCCTTTTACCTAATAATGAGATTGAAAATATGGAGGTAGCACCTGGAGATTACCTTGATGTCTTTATATACCGTGATTCTGAGGACAGGCTTATCGCTACACTTAGAAAAACCTATGCGGTTGTGGGAGCACTCTCAAAACTCGAAGTTGTTGATATCACTGAAATAGGAGCTTTCCTAGACTGGGGACTCAACAAAGATATCCTGCTTCCAAGAGGTCAGGAAGAAGGGAAATTAAAACTAGGAAACAAATATCTAGTGGGTCTCTATGAAGATAAAAAAGGAAGACTTTCTGCTACTATGCAGATTTATAAATTCCTTATGCCTTGCAATGACTACAAGGCAAATGATCTTGTTTCAGCTACAGTCTACAGGATTCAAAAAGATATCGGTGTTTTTGTAGCTGTAGACGACAGATATTTTGGACTCATTCCAAAAAGTGAATGTTATGAAGAATATGATGTAGGACAAGAATTAGAACTTAGAGTAATCAGAGTAAGAGAAGACGGTAAACTTGATCTCAGTCCTAGGGCACTTCTGCACCAGCAGATGGACAAAGATGCTGAAAAGCTTCTTGAAAAAATGAAACTCTACAGAAATATATTTCCGTTAAATGATAAGAGCTCGCCGGAAAAGATCGAAAAAATGCTCGGCATGAGTAAAAAGGCCTTTAAAAGAGCCATGGGAAGTCTTCTGAAAAGTGGTCTTGTGACAAAAACAGAAGATGGTTTTAAAATCAAGTAATAAGTAATATCAAATACGTTCAATTTAAAAGACCGTCTGATTATACAGACGGTCTTTTTTATAGCCTTTTTATTATTTTCATATTTTTTTTTATAAGTTTTTTTCCTCTGCTCGTATCAAAATATCTCATTAAATAAAAGGCTCCGACCAGAAAAAGAAAACTTACAAATATCCCTAGTCCCTCTCCTGCACCCAAAAATTGTGCTGTCAAATAGCCTAAAATCATAAAAAGCGGAGGCACAACATAGAGAAAAAGTCCTAAAGAATATACAGAACCGTCTTGCATTTCCAATAAAACTCTGTCTCCTGGATCAACAGGAAAATCCGGCATGTCTACCTCTATAACAAATTTATCTTCCTTCACCTTGCATTTCCCACAGCTTCCGCACCCACCTTTATGTGCCGGCTTTACATTTACAAAGGCTGTATCATCTTCAATTTTCAGAATTATCCCCTCTTTTTTCATAAAAAACACCTCTTTTTAAAACCATAAAAATAAATTTTTTTATCTTTTTTATATTACAGCAGTCAAGTTCTTTATCCAAGAGCTTTTCTTAATTAGCATTACTAATTTTCTTAAAAATTTTAGAAAAAATCCCATCTTTTTTCTTCTCAGAAGGTTCCCTGTCATCTATGTCCTCTATAGATATCACAGTGTATCCCTCTTTTTCTATGGCTTCCTTCAGAATATTTTCAGGGGCTGTGCCATTTACTATAGCCTCCTTTTCCTTCAATATTACCTTTACCTCACTTATCCCCTCTACACTCTTCAGAGCCTTACTGACAGCATTTACGCAGTGATCACACATCATGCCTTCTATTTTTATTCTCTTCATATCCTTAACCTCCTGCTTATATTATTTTCCACCCTTGTTCATTATACCCTCATATCCTATTTAAAGTAAATTAAACCAAAACAGTAATATCCCAGAAATGAAAAAAGCCCAGAATAAACTAGGCTTATAAGACTTCTACGTCTGCAGATACCCTGTAGACTATATCTTTTCTTTCTATTATTATCTCGGTTTTTTCCTTTAGACTTTCATCTGATTTGATCTCTTTAAAAAGTTCTTTAGAAGGATTCACTGCCCTTGGATTTCCAACTATTTTCAACATGCTGAGATCCCCTTTTGTATCTCCGTAGGCAAAGCATTCATCTAAATTCAAGTCATATTTTTCTTTAAAATGTTCTATGGCCTTTATCTTGTTTTCAGAATCCCACATAGGTGATATCTCTCCTGAAAATTTGCCATCTTCTGCATAATATTTTGTTCCGCAGTAGTCATCAGCCTTCCATTTTTCGGCCATTCTAGAAACCAAGAAGTCCGGACTCCCAGATATGAAAATGACCTTATCCCCTCTCTCTTTATGGAATTTAATCATATTTCTGGTATAAGTATACACCCTATTCCCCTTCAGATCCATCACCTGGTCTGATACAAAGTCATTATATTTCAAGGATATCCCCTTTATAGCTTCTACATAAGTATCTGCAAGTCCCATGAGATATTTATCATAATCCCCTGTCCTTTCATCCCACTGCTTAAAACTATTTTTTACCCTGTCCTCATACATCTGAATATTCAAGAGTTCATACTTTATGAGTTTCTTAAAATGCTCGATAAGGAGAGAATTTCTGTATATGGTACCATCAATATCAAAAAATGCTGCTGTCATAGTGTGTCCCCCTCTATAATTCTAGTTAATATATTAGATATGAATAAATATTAAAATTCCTTTAAATTTATAGTGAAAATCTATCATCTATATGTTATCATTAATTAAGCTCCTTTTGGAGAAATATTTTATGATGAGGTGTTTTAATGAAAATAGAAGAGAGCAAAGTCGTAGTTTTAGATTTTATCCTTACTGATGAAGACGGAAATATTCTAGAAGATACAAAAGAGGTTGGACCTTTTGCATATATCCAAGGTTTTGGAGATTTCATTCCAAAAATAGAGGAGATTTTAGAGGGAAAAACCGAGGGATTCCAATCAAAAATAATAGTATCTCCTGAAGAGGGATACGGTGAATACGACGAAGAACTTATTTCTGAAATGTCTAAAGAAGATTTTTCGGAATTTGATGATATCTATGAAGGGCTAGATTTTCAGGCTGAAACAGATGAAGGACTTATGGAATTCGTTATAAAATCAATCGAAGATGATGTTGTTCTAGTAGACGGAAACCATCCTTTCGCAGGTAAAAATCTTACATTTGATCTTAAAGTAACAGAGGTCAGAGACGCCTCAGAAGAGGAATTAGAGCACGGTCACGTCCACTTCTAATTAAAATATAAAAAAAACAGGTTGTAGCTTTAAACTGTAACCATGAAACTGGACACTTAAAAAAGTGTCTGTTTCATGGTTTTTTTATATAATTTTTTTAATTAAAATAACTTTTTTAGAGGATTACTCCACCCTACAGAATATATTTAATTATAATACCATAAGTAAAAAGGAGGAAATTCTATGTCTGATTTTAAAAGTATGTTTCAGTTTACTTTATCTAGTCAGTTGCTTACAATTGTCGGAGTAATTCTGATAGTTGTCGTAGGTCTCGGTATCGCTTCGTTTATCGCAAAAAAAATAGGTGCTCTTATCAGTAAGTCCAAATTTATACAAGGTAAAATTTCCGAAGACAAAAAAGAACAGTCGCAGGTGTTCTTCAATATTCTCGTAAAGGCCATCTATTATCTAATTGTTATCTTCATTATTATTGCTGCGGCTGAAAAGCTAGGACTCGGTAAATTTACAGAGCCTCTCACAGGATTTTTAAACTCTATCTTTTTATACATGCCTAATATTCTAGGTGGGGTATTCCTTCTTATTATCACCTTGATATTTGCAAAATTAGGTAAATACTTTACGGTGAAAATTTTTGACAAAATAGAACTTGATAAAAAATTAAAGGTTGGGGAGGGAACATCTGTAACAAAAATTTTAGGTGATGTTGTATACCTAATTATATTCTTAATATTTTTACCAGGTGTCCTTTCTGCATTAAAGTTAGACGGAATATTAGAACCTGTCACAAACATGCTGAGCAAGCTACTGGAACAGCTTCCAAATATCCTTGCAGCAGGAATTTTCCTTGTTCTTGGTTGGTTTATCGCCTATAAGATAAGAGAGATACTTACTGGCATATTAGAATCTTTCAACCTAAATGAAAGATTAAAAATCGACGGTAAAAAAGTATTTGAAGGGAATCTAAGTAAAATCATAGCAAATATAATATATATTCTTATCTTAATACCTGTTATATCTGCATCTCTCAGTTACATAGGTTTACAGTATATTACAGAACCTGTAGTGATGATGATCAACGTGATATTCAGCTATCTACCTAGAATTGCCGGAGTTGTAATTATTCTTCTGGTGGCTACTTTCTTTGCAAAACTTATTGAAGGAATAATTACAAATATTCTTAAGGGACTCCACTTTGACTCACACCTAGAAAAGACAGGACTCAAGGCTAAAGAAGACTCCTACTCAAAACTAGCTGGAAAAGCGGTAAAAATCACTATTATTTACCTTGCTGTTATCCAGTCTATCGACATACTAGAATTCACTGTATTAAAGGATCTAAGCAGTAGTCTAACTGTTCTTTTAGGAAAAATTTTCCTAGGAGTATTGATAATAGCCATAGGTGTTTATATTTCTAGCTTCGCTTCTGATATTATCAAAAAATCTGAAATAAAAGGCAAAGATTGTCTGGCTGCTCTCTCAAGAATAGCCATAATTATATTTGTAGGGGCCATGGGTTTAAGACAGATGGGAATTGCAAATGAGATCATAAATATGGCCTTTGGATTTACAATAGGGGCTATTGCCATATCTCTAGCTATTGCCTTTGGTATAGGGGGTAGAGATATTGCAGCTAAAAAACTCGAAGAATTAGACAAAAAATGGAATGAAAAAGATGAACAGTAAATAAAATCTTAGTCAAAATAATGGAGCCATCCTAAGTTTTAAATTTCTTAGGGAGCTCCATTTTATTTTTTTGAAACTATTATATCTTTCAGAATTTCTATAAAATATATTATAGAAATTCTTTAAAAATATCTCTGAAAATCATTGCCGCTGCTTCTACAGAAGCCATTGAAAAAATATACTCTGTGATCAGCTCCAGTAAAAAAATTAATTTTGAACTATTAAAAATAGAGGTTCTGAGTAGAGAAAACCTAAGTAACACATCCTTAGAAGATGGTATAGCTATCCCTCATGCCAGAATAGACATTATTGATAAACCAGTTGTCGCCTTTGCATTTTTCAAGGGAAGGTATATACTGGAATTTTCCAGACGGTAAAAAGTCTAGATTCATATTTATGGTTTTAACACCAAAGGATGACAATATCATCCAGCTTAAAATTATAAGGGAACTGATTTTAATTATAAAAAATAGGGATGTTCAAGATAGCATCTCTGCTCAAATCAACGGTGATTCCATGTATAAAACCTTATTAAAAAATTCATAAAAAAATCTAAATTTATTTTGATTGCTACTGAGTTTAATGTTATTATATGTGGTATTGGGTGAATAATAAAAAATTTAAATTTCACAAAAATAAATACGTATTTAGGCAAAATATTTTTTATATAAAAGGAGATAACAAATGGTCATAGAAAAATTTTTAGAACTGTTTAACGAAAAAACACTTTTGAATTTACTGACTAGGGTCCTTGTATTTTCAGCTGTGGTAATACTAACTTTATTTTTTGTAAAAATTTCCAGGAAAATAATGGACAGCAATCACAAACTCAAGGACCTCGATCCAACTCAGTTTACATTTATAAACCATTTTTTAGCAGGGATAATTTACTTTATAGGTATTCTGTCGGCTGTGTATACAATTCCAACTTTCCGAAGTCTTGTTGTTTCAATCTTTGCTGGTTCCGGTGTTCTTGCTATTATCATAGGTTTTGCTTCTCAGCAGGCTTTTTCAAATATAGTAAGCGGAATTTTTATAGCCATTTTCAAACCTTTTAGAATCGGAGACAGGGTAAAACTCATCGGCAAGGAAACTTTCGGAGTGATAGAGGATATCACTCTCAGACACACTATGATAAGAACATTTGAAAACAAGAGAATAATCATTCCAAACTCTGTTATAAGTAATGATATTATAGAAAATTCAAATATTGTAGAGGACAAAGTGTGCAATCATGTGGAAATCGGAATAAGTTATGACTCTGACGAAGAAAAGGCAATTCAGATAATAAGAGAAGAAGCTATGAAACATCCATTATTTCTGGATAACCGAACTTTTGAAGAGATAAATGCAGGGGAACCTCCTGTAAATGTGAGAATAATCGGTTTCGGAGACTCTTCAGTCAATCTAAAGGCCTGGGTTTGGTCTAACGACACTGGTTCTGGATTTATAATGAAGTGTGACCTTAATAAAAGTATAAAGCAGAGATTTGATCGTGAAGGGATAGAAATACCTTTTCCTTACAGAACCATTGTATTTAAGAACAGTGAGGATCAAAATAAAAGCACCTTATGAAAGAGGGATACAGATGAGAATAATAATAGATGCTGATGCATGCCCCAAAAATGTAAAAAAAATATGTGAAGAACAGTCTATAAAACACGGGATAGAATTAATTATGGTTATAGACGAGGCCCATGAAATATATGGAAATTTTATAGTTATAAAAGTAGGACAGGGGATGGATTCTGTTGACCACAAGATAATCACAACCTGTATAGAGGGTGATATAATAGTGACTCAGGACTATGGTTTAGCCTCTATACTTCTTCAGAAATCTGCAGGTGTAATCCATCCAAAGGGCTTTCTTTATACGATTTTTAATATCGAGTCCCTCATGTTTCAAAGACATATGGGACAGAAAATAAGAAAAGCCGGCGGAAGGACCAAGGGTCCAAAAAAGAGAACCAGTAACGAAGACAAAGAATTTGAAAAAATACTGATCTCTCTTCTTGAAAAAAGAAATCACAATAAAAAACAGCTGTAAATATTTTTTTTACAGTTGTTTTTAAATTAAAATTTTAATAACTTAATTTTTTTCGTCCATTTCTCTTCCATCTATTTTTACCATGTATTCCTCCTGCACATTCTTCTGCTGCATAGGGTTTTTTTACTTGGTTTTCTCCGTTATCCTTGATTAATAAGCGTCCATTTTGATAATGAAGGGTAGGATATACAAGAATTAGGCTCTTTCTTCTATCTATTCCCAACTTCAAATACATTCTCATCATAGCAGAAATTCTCTTTTTTATTATCCCTTTACCGTGAATAACCTCAATTAATGAAGTTCTAACCGCACACCAGCTCCTCGGGAAGGCCCTTGTCTATAGGCGGTATACAAACTGTTGTCCATCTATATTAAAGGGAGTAGCTTCTAGACTACGTACTTTTTCTGTTACTAAAGCTCCTAAAATATGAGCAGGAGAAGCTACTCCTGCAGGATGATACCGGATAGTGTCAGCAAAATCAAATTCAGATACATTTGTATAATGTCCTCCGTCCAGTACATCTAGGTATGTTTATCAGGAGATTCATTTCCCTTGTTTGCGGCCTGTATATCGATTTCGTCCATCATTGTATTTGCATCTCCAAAACGGAGTTTCGTCGTGATGAGAACATCTATATTATAATCTATATTTTTAAGTTTACAGATAATAAAATTAATTTTTGCAACATTTATAATGGTTTTAAAAAAATCACTTTTTTAATTAAATAAAGTATCATTTAAATTTCCTTTTCTATTAAAAATCGCAGTTTAAAATAATTTAGCAGGGGTTTTTAATGCTCGTTTATCATAGATAATAAGAAAACTAATATCTTTAAAAGATTCAGTTTTATCTTGATAGAAGTTCCTTACCGGATATTCCTGGATTGGTCATGTTAAATGGATTCAATATTACATCTATATCTGCCTGGCTGATAAGTCCAGTTCTCACAAGAAGCGTCGCTACAGGAACTCCTTCTTTTAGAGACTGTTTTGCTATATCTGAGGCATTCTTATATCCGATATGCGGATTTAGAGCCGTCAGAATACCTATGCTGTCATCGACCATCTTCTTGCATCTTGATTCATTTGCGGTTATTCCCTCTATACAGTTTTCAACCAGTGTATCCACACCGTTCTTCAAAACCTCTACCGACTGAAACAGATTAAAGAAAAGAACAGGTTCAAAAACATTTAGCTCGAGCTGACCGGCTTCTGCGGCTTTTGTTATGGTTAGATCATTTCCGAATACCTGAAAAGATACCTGATTTACCACTTCCAAAATAACCGGATTGACCTTTCCAGGCATTATTGACGAACCAGGCTGCATCTGAGGAAGATTTATCTCATTAAACCCTGCAGTTGGTCCTGAAGCCATTAGTCTCAGATCATTTACCATCTTTGAAAGATTTACAGCACAGATTTTTAAGGCTGAAGACATCCATACAAATACATCTAAATTTCTGGTTCCGTCCACAAGGTCTTCTGACTGGATAAGCTCTATTCCGCTGACCTCTGACAAAAATCTCACGACATTTTTTACATAGCTCACATCTGCATTGAGCCCTGTCCCTACAGCTGTAGCCCCCATATTTACATATTTAAAATCTTCCAAAACAGATTTGATCCTGTTTATATCTCTCTTTATAGGAAGTGCATAAGCTTTAAACTCCTGACCCAATCTGATAGGTATTGCATCTTGAAGATGTGTTCTTCCCATCTTGATAACACCATCAAACTCTTTTGATTTTTTCATAAGGGCATCATACAGAGTTTCGAGACTAAACAAAAGTTCAATACTCATTCTCAAAATTGTCAGCTTTCCAGTTGTTGGTATTACATCATTTGTGGACTGGCAATAGTTTACATGGTCATTTGGATGCACCATATCGTAAACACCCTTTTCTCCGCCCAAAATTTCATTAGCCCTGTTTGCAATAACTTCGTTCATGTTCATATTCATACTGGTTCCTGCTCCGCCCTGTATCACGTCTGTTATGAATTGATCATGCATTTTTCCAGCTATAACCTCATCTCCGGCTTCAATTATTGCATCAGAAACTTTTTTGGAAATGACACCAGCCTCATAATTGGCTTTTGCTGCAGCCTTTTTGACCATAGCCATAGAGTTCACAAAGAGTGGAGAAAGTTTGTAGCCTGTTATATGAAAATTGTTTTTTCCTCTTAAAGTCTGAGCTCCGTAATAAGCATCTGCCGGCACCTGAATTCCTCCAATAGAATCAAATTCAGTTCTGAATTTAGTCATTTCAATCCCTCCAGAAATTAAATTACACTAAGTGAAAAATAATAATTTTACCAATAAACCTCACTTAAACCGAATATATAATTTTATAAACAATAATTAAAAACGTTTCACATTCGAACAATTAGTTGATGATTTCTGATTTCAACCCAATAATACCAGTAAAGGATTTCTAAGTCAATAGTTTTTTGAATATTTTTTATTCAAAAAACTATAAAATGATTTTTTTTCTTCTTTATTTGGTTTTTTATATTTCAAATTATTTTGATAGGGGCTTTTTTATTATTTCAATTTTCATATTCTAAAATTCTGACATTGAAATTACAATGTATTCTGACTCTATTTTTATTGTGTCTCAGCACAAGTTTAGTGGAAAGGTAAGTACCTACTCCACATTCTTCCAAATTTTTACTACAATTGTTTTTAAAATTGTTACAAATATGCTTTGTATCATGGTTTTAACATATCATTGGCACAGTAATAATCCACCAAACAAGCCATTGTGCTTCAGCACAATTTATTTTAGGTTTACACCTATTGTATTATTACATATAAAAAACTAAACTATCTCATATCAGATTAAATTTTAAAAATTTGGGGGGGCTTTAAAATGTGTAAAAAATGCGTATCAGAGGGTTTGGTAACAAAATGTTCTGCTTGTATTGTAATGTTTAAAAAAATGGAAAAGCTGGTTAATTCCAATAAAAAGAATTAATCTAAAGTTTACTCCAAATATCCTATACCACCAATATAACCTAAGTTATTATCTCAAAAAATTAATAAAAATATTCGTCCAAGTGTATTTATTAAAATTCAAATATATTCAACATTTTTGAGTTTTGATGAAAAGTTATAACAAAATTAAGTCTATAATTATATCTAAACGTAGTGTTTTTATATTAAGCGGAAACTTATATTAATAATATTGAGGAGTGCCAAAAATTGAATAAGAAAATAAAAATATTTAGTGGGTTAACATTTTTAATAGGAATCAGTGCTATTTGTTTTGGGATTAATTTGATGGTAAAATCAGATTTTGGAGTCTCTGTTGTTTCATCAATCCCCTATGTTTACAGTTTAAAGTTTAGAAATATAACCTTTGGGGGATGGTCATACCTTATTCAAATCATTCCTTTTATATTGATGATAATTTCATTTAAAGATTTAAAAGTCAAATATTTTCTTTCATTTTTTATGGCCTATGTTTTAGGAAAATTCATCGATATATTTGGTATGATATTACCTTCTTTTAACTCGGGTACACTTGTGTCAAGAGTAACTTTTTTCGTTACAGGGACAGTGTTAATAGCCTTTGGAATAAGTGCTTGGATAAAAAGTCAGTATCTGATGCAGCCATGTGATGTCTTTATAAAAGATTTTTCAAAAAAACAACAAGTCAGTATCGGTAAAACAAAAACTTTTTTTGATCTTTCCTGTCTTACTACCTCTGTAGTTTCTAGCTTTTTATTCTTAGGTAAAATTGAAGGAGTTTATTTAGGAACTCTTCTATCCGCTCTGACAACCGGAATGATGGTCAAATTTTTTATGGACCTTCAGAATAAATATATTGAAGATGTAAATATACTCAATAAGGAGAAGATAGATATTATAATGGAGTATGATTTTTTTCAGAGAAAACAGCAGTTAAAAAAAGAATACTCAGCTTAAAATTTACTTCATTAATCCTCATCCGGTTAATAATAAAAATGCCAGTCACACATATTGACTGGCATTTTTCTATTTACACAATATCTCTTAACATGAGAGCAACACTGTAAATAACTCTTGTATTAAGCTGCGACAAGTCACAGGAAAGTATCTCTTGTATTTTAGCCAATTTATAATTAATGGTATTTCTATGATAAAATAATTGCAATGCTACCTCTTTGACACTTCCGCTATGTTTCAAATAGGTGTCTAATACCAATATATAGTCTGTTCCGTTGAGTTCATCATGTTTGACCAAGGGTCCTAGTGTTTCACAGTAGTATTCCTTTATAACTTCTTTATCTTCTAGCGACAAGAGCAACTTATATAAACCTAGGTTGCTATATACTCCTATTTCCCCATTTTTTCCTCTTCTATTTTGAAGTTTCAGTATATTCATGGCCTTGCGATAACTTTTTTCAAGGCATTTTATATTTTGGGTATTCTCTCCGATAGAGAGATAGATATTTTCTTCTTTTTTCAACAACTCCATAAATTTTTTATTTATTTTTTCAATGATATCCCTTATTTCTTTTTCGCTATATTGAGCAAACAGTAAAACAAACCTGCCTTCTATCTCCAAAACAAAAGTTCTTTCATAGCTATAAGTCACCATATTTTCAATCTGTTTGAGGAACTTAGACCGCCTTTTCTCATCAACTATCTTTTGAGTCGACTTTTCCAGTATACTAATAAGTGCAATACAGTATGGCCACTCAGAATTAAAGTTTTGCATTTCTAATTGAGGTATATAAGAATTTTCTTGTTCTGGAAGAAATATAGCATTTTTAATGGCAGCAGACAACTCTATGTTGGTCCTGTCTGATATTGTAATCTGATAGCAGAAGCTTTTTATAAAATTAGCCATGTATACATGCCAAGGAATTTCAAAAAGAGGAAAGTTATGTTCATTACAAAACTCTAAAACTTCTTCTGGAATACTTTTAATATAGGGACCTATGTTAATAACCATTCCACTAGCATGATTATAGTAGGTATGTTTAACCAGCTCGAATAATCCCTCTTCTTTTTCTAAGGCAATACCAGTAACAAAGGAAAGTTCCTGACCCTCTAAAAAAGTAGATATTTCTATCCCCTCGATCATATGTGCCCATCTTACTACATTGTCTAGACCATTTTTCCCGGCAACCAACTTTATATCCTTCTTATTGGTAGTTTCATATAACGCACTTAATTTTATAGCCATTTCTTACCCCCAAAATCTAAACACCCTTTAACAAATTTAAAGTTGTATTTTTATATAATTTAAATAAATTTTTTTAAAAAAATATTTTTGATGGTCTTCCGGATATTTATTCTATATATTAAATTTCTTATATGAACATGTATTTATGAGGCTTATATTAATTTACATATTTTATTCCTATATAAATTATTTGTCAACAAATTCACAGAAAGTTAAAAAATATAAAAATAAATTTAACTATTGAAAATGCTGCTACATTTCAACACATCCATGTTTTACGTATATAGATCAAAGATTTTTAATTTACAGAGTTTATATTGTGCTCTAGCACAATTCATTTTAGGTCAAGACACGTTGTTATTTTACTGAAGGCATCCTATACTCATGTTATGAAAATAATAAAAAGTAAGTGACATCTTGTCAGCAAAAAAAAGGGACCACTCTTTAATACCCTGGAAAGATATAAAGTCGTTTTACTTTCTCTGAAAATCAGGTGAAGGTGGAGTGACTTTTTTATTTGACCTACTTTCATCAATGATTTTAAACTTTATATCCAGTTGGTATTTAGTTTATTTACCTTGGTAGTTCTAGCACTTTATAAATCATTGAAGGGGGAGATTTAATATGGCAAAACAAGAAACTTTTGAAAGAGTATTGTCGAAAAAAGATGTCTTAGCACTTGCATTCGGAGCAATGATAGGTTGGGGATGGGTAGTTATGGCAGGCAGCTGGATAAAAACTGCAGGTACATTAGGAGCAATATTAGCATTTATTATGGGTGGTATCATGGTTCTGTTTGTTGGACTTACTTACGCCGAACTTACCTCTGCTATGCCTAAATGCGGCGGAGAACATGTATTTAGTTTGAGGGCTTTGGGGGCAAATGCATCCTTTATATGTACGTGGTCTATCATCTTAGGATATGTCTCGGTGGTTGCATTTGAAGCTGTGGCTTTTCCCACAGTTTTGGAATATTTGGTCCCTGGCTATATACAGGGTAAAATGTACACGGTAGCGGGATATGACGTTTATTTTACCTGGGTGCTTGTAGGTATGATAAGCTCTATTGCGATAACGATTATAAATTATTTTGGAGTAAAACCTGCCGCATTTTTACAAGGTGTGCTTACTCTTATAATCGGAGCTGTGGGCCTTAGCTTTTTCGGAGGAGCAGTAGTTAATGGCGATACTGCAAACATTACATCGCTTTTCAGTGATGGGAGTAGGGGCGTTTTGGCAGTTGCAGTTATGACACCTTTTATGTATGTGGGATTTGACGTTATACCCCAGGCTGCAGAAGAGATAAACCTACCATTCAAAAAAATAGGACAGATATTAGTAATGTCAGTTGTTATGGCTGTTGTATGGTATGTAATGATCATTTACGGAGTTTCACTAGCAATGAACAGCAGCGCTCTAGCAGGTTCAAAACTTGCGACTGCCGATGCAATGAAAGCTGTCTTCTTTAATAGTCCTTTGGCATCTAAAATAATGGTTATAGCAGGAATCGGAGGAATTATAACAAGCTGGAACTCATTCTTTGTAGGGGGAAGCAGAGCTATATACTCTATGGCTGATTCAAAGATGCTTCCTAAATTTCTCGGGAAGCTACATCCAAAATACAAAACACCCGTAAATGCTGTACTTTTAATCGGTATATTATCAACATTGGCTCCGCTTCTAGGTAGAAAAATGTTGGTCTGGCTTGTTGATGCTGGCGGATTTACAATAGTTATTTCTTATCTTATTGTTGCGATATCATTTGTCGTTCTGAGATTTAAAGAACCTGATATGCCTAGGCCATATAAGGTGAGAAAAGGGGTATTAGTCGGATCTATAGCTGTACTTTTAAGCGGGGCATGCATCTTCCTATATCTTCCTGGAGCACCTTCTGCACTAGTAAATTATGAATGGGCCATTGTTCTTGGATGGTTCATCTTAGGCGGGGTCTTCTATACGTGGGCTAAAATGTCATATGCTGAATTTGGAATGCATACAGAAGAAAATAGCATCATCCAGGCTGAATAGAGTTCATATTTACCAAATAGATGTTACGTTCCAAATTTAAATTTTTAGTAAAGTTCGTAACATCTTTTGCTTTTATCAAAAAAAAAATATAAATATTAGAAAATTAAAAAAAATTAAATACATATTGGAGGTTTTATCATGATTTCAGAGAAAAATGCAAAAATTTTAACAGCGATTCCAGGTCCTAAATCTAAAGAACTACTTGAAAAAAGACTTAAATTTGTGGCAAGAGGTGTAAGCTATTCTACAGAAATATTCGTAGAAGAGGCTAAAGGCGCACTTATAAAGGACATTGACGGAAATGTATTTGTTGATTTTGCGGCAGGTATAGGGGTACAAAATATCGGCCATTGCGATGATGAAATAATAGAAGTTATAAAATCACAAGTTGAAAAAAACATTCACTCTTCTTTTAATGTTGCTATGTATGAACAATATATTAATTTAGCAGAAAAACTCGTTTCAAAAACTCCGGGAGATTATGATAAAAAAGCTCTCCTTATAAACAGTGGTACCGAAGCTGTAGAAAATGCTGTAAAAATTGCAAGGAAATATACTGGCAAACCAATGATTTTGTCATTGGAAAACGCTTTTCACGGAAGAACTTACATGTCTATGACACTTACAAGTAAGGTAAAACCTTATAAATATGGTTTTGCTCCATACAACAGTGACACACATAAAATCCCGTCACCTTACTGTTATAGATGTCAGTTTGGAAAAAAACATCCTGGATGCAATTTTGAGTGTGCTGAAAAACTAAACGATCTTTTAAAAGGTGAATTATCTGCTGATATGATTGCTGCTCTAATTGTAGAACCCGTACAGGGTGAGGGAGGTTTTATTGTCCCTCCTAAAGGATATTTACCAAAACTTCAAAAAATATGTAATGAAAATGGTATACTATTCATAGTAGATGAAATCCAAGCAGGATTTGCCAGAACAGGTAGCCTATTTGCATCTGAGCAGTTTGATATCGAACCTGATATCATAACTATGTCAAAAGCACTTGCTGCTGGAATGCCGTTAGCTGCTGTTATTGGGAAAAAAGAAATAATGGAAAACCCAATTGTAGGATCTATTGGTGGAACTTTTAGTGGAAACCCTGTTGCATGTGCTACTGCCATTAAAGTTATTGAAAAAATAGAAAAAGAAAATCTAGCAGAAAGAGCCAATTCTATCGGTGAAAAGATCAAATCAAGACTTTTTGAGATGCAAAAAAAATATCCTGTAATAGGTGATATAAGAGGACTTGGTGCAATGTGTGCAGTTGAATTTATAAAAGATCCAGAATCAAAAGAGCCAAATAAGGAAATAATAGGAAAAATAACTAAAGAAAGCCTTCAGCAAGGTGTGATTTTTATAAGTGCAGGAATTTATGGAAATGTGCTCAGGTTCCTCCCTCCGCTTGTTATGACTGATGAGCAATTAGAATACAGCTTAGACGTTCTTGAAAAATCAATAAAAAAAGCTTTAAATTAAACTATACTGATACATTTATTGAAATCACTGGTGAAAGGTAGGATATTATGAAATTATTTAAACTGCAGCCTGAAATTCATAGATTTGATAAATTCTCTGAATTTGTCGATGAATTTTCAGTCGGAAAAAAAGATGTTGTGATAGTCAACAATTCCATCTATGAGGAATTCATAAAGAAACTGGATTTAAAAAGTATATTTATATCTCCAAAAAAATATGGTAGTGGAGAACCTTCTGACGAAATTATAAATAAAGTCCTTGATGAAGCTGGAAATTTCGAATTTGACAGGGTTATCGCCATTGGTGGCGGTGCTGTAATGGATATAGCAAAGTTCTTAGTCCTTGATAATGTAAAAGATTCACTTGATGTCTTCGAAAGGAAAATTGAGTTTAAAAAAACAAAGGAATTTATTGCCATCCCTACTACTTGTGGAACTGGCAGTGAAGTTACATCCTACTCAGTGGCAGAGATAAAATCAAAAAATACAAAAATGGGAATAGGGATATACGAGTTTCTGCCTGATTATGCAATACTCATACCTGAGCTTCTAAAAAATATACCTTATAAGTTCTTCGCCTTTAGTTCCCTTGATGCTCTAGTACACGCAGCCGAATCCTTTGTTTCTCCAAAATCAAACCCCTATACTGATCTTTTTGCTGAAAAAGCAATAGAATTGATCCTTAAGGGATACAAGCAGCTCTCAGAAAATGGAAGGGAACATTATTCTGAGATCATAGAGACCTTCCTTATAGGCAGCAACTACGCAGGAATAGCATTTGGAAATACCGGTGTTGGGGCGGTACATGCCCTCTCGTACCCCCTCGGCGGAAAATATCATGTGGCCCACGGAGAATGCAATTATGAATTTTTTACACCTGTTTTTAAAAAATACACAGAAATATCTCCAAAAGGAAAAATTAATAAATTTAATGAATTGATCATCTCAATTCTTGATCTCAATAAAGATGCCGATGTCTACGAAGAATTAGAAAAACTTCTTAATCATATCTGGGAAAAGAAAAAATTAAATACATTTGGCATGAAAGAAGATGAAATTTTAAAATTTACAGAAAGTGTAATCGAGAAACAGCAAAGGCTTCTTGGGAACAATTATGTACATTTAGAAAAAGAAATTATAGAAAATATATATGGCGATCTTTTTTAACCCTTCAATAACTGTGCTTCGCCTGAAAAAATCTGCTCCAAAATACAGGTTCCAAGTTTTATTCAGACACGATATAATAAAGATTTACATTTTAAATGAAAAAAGAGATCCCTGTGGATCTCTTTTTTCATGCTACTTACCCAGAGTAGCTACCATTACAGCTTTTATGGTATGAAGTCTGTTTTCGGCCTGATCAAACACTACCGAGTTTGGACCTTCAAAAACTTCGTCTGATACTTCCATCTCTGTAATTGCAAACTTATCAAAAATATCTCTCCCCACACTGGTCTCTAGGTCATGAAAAGCAGGAAGACAGTGAAGGAATATTGCATCTTCCTTTGCATAAGACATGGCCTTACTGTTGACCTGATATGGTTTTAAAAACTCTATTCTCTCTTCCCATACCTTATCTGGCTCACCCATAGATACCCATACATCTGTATATACTGCATCTGCATCTTTTAGACCTTCTTCCACAGATTCTGTGAAAGTTAGCTTTGCACCAGTTTCTTTGGATATTTCAAGGCATTGATTTATAAGCTTCTGGGTTGGAAAAAGAGATTTTGGACCTACAATTCTAAAATCCATACCCATCTTAGCAGCTCCCACCATGAGAGAATTTCCCATATTATTTCTTCCATCTCCCATATAGACAAGCTTTACACCTTGAAGCTTTCCTTTGTGTTCAATTATAGTCATAAAATCTGCAAGTATCTGAGTAGGATGAAACTCTGTAGTTAAACCATTCCAAACAGAAACTCCAGAATGTTCTGCAAGCTCCTCCACTACTCTTTGACCATAGCCCCTATACTCTATGGCATCAAACATTCTCCCAAGCACCCTTGCGGTATCCTTGATCGACTCCTTTTTTCCTATCTGAGACCCAGATGGTCCGAGGTAAGTTACATGAGCTCCCTGATCGTAGGCTGCCACCTCAAAAGCGCACCTTGTCCTTGTAGAATCCTTCTCAAAAATAAGGGCAATATTTTTACCCATAAGTTTCTTATCTTCTTTTCCTGATTTTTTATCATCTTTAAGTTTTTTTGAGAGATTAAGAAGTTCCTGTATCTCTTCAGGTTTAAAATCAAGTAATTTCAAAAAATGTTTATGTTCCATCCAGCCCCCCCAATAATTCTATAGTTCTTCAAAGACCTCTTTTATTATATTAAGAGCCTTGTCAAGTTCTTCATATGTAACATTCAGAGGCGGTACGAGTCTTACCACATTATTTCCTGCTCCTACCAGCATAAGTCCCTTTTCAAAAGCTTTCCCCACAAAAACCTTTGCCTCAAGCTCCTCTTTCAACTTTATCCCGAGAAGGAGTCCCATCCCGTTTATTTTTTCGATTACAGAGTGCTCTGCCATCATTTTTTCCAATGCCTGTCTTGTATATTCGCTTTTTTTATCCACTTCAGCTATTATTCCGCCGTCTACAAGTTCATCTATGATAGTCACTGCAACTGCACAAGCTAGAGGGTTCCCTCCAAATGTGGCTCCGTGATCTCCGGGAACAAGAGTGTCTGAAGCTTTTCCTTTGGTCAAAACGGCCCCTATAGGGAATCCGCCGCCGAGTCCCTTTGCCATTGTAACTATGTCAGGAACTATTCCAAATTTTTGATATGCAAAATATGTCCCTAATCTTCCTGCACCGCACTGAACCTCGTCAAAAATCAAAAGCGCTTTTTTCTCATCGCAGAGTTCTCTTATTTTCTCAAGAAACTCATTTTCAGCACTTACGATTCCTCCTTCTCCTTGGATGACCTCCATGATTACTCCACAGACGTCCTCATCCATCTTAGAGACAAAATCATCTATATTGTTATACTCACACTCTACCACGCCTCCGATAAGAGGTCTGTATGGGTCCTGGTATTTTTTCTGACCCGTCACAGAGAGAGCTCCCATAGTTCTTCCGTGGAATGAGTTTTTCATATATAATATTTTATTCTTCCCTTCAGAAAATTCTTTACCAAATTTTCTAGCAATCTTAAGAGCAAGTTCATTTGCCTCTGTTCCGCTGTTACAGAAAAACATCTTGTCCATATCTCCCAGTTGAGAAAGCTTTTTTGCAAGAGTGGTCTGCTTCTCATTCCAGTAAAGGTTTGATATATGCATCAGAGTCTCACTCTGCTTTTTTATTGTTTCTACAATTTTAGGATTACTGTGTCCTAGGCAGTTTACTGCCACCCCTGCCACAAAATCTATATATTCCTTACCAGTTTCGTCATAAGCATACACGCCTTTCCCTCTGACGAAAGTAGGTTCAAATCTGTTGTATGTATTCATTACATTGTTCTTTCCCATCATACCTCCTCTGGTACTATCTTACTATTCTATAATCTTTTACTATCATTGTTCCTATACCTGAATCTGTAAATAGTTCAAGTAAAATCGAGTGTTCTACCCTTCCGTCTATAATATGAACATTTTCTGCTCCAGCATCTAGGGCAGTCATGCAGGCATCTATTTTCGGAAGCATACCTCCGCTTATCGTTCCATCCTCTATGAGGTCTTTTGCTTCATTATATTTCAAAACGCTTATCTTACTGCTAGGGTCTTTAACATCTCTCAAAAGTCCCGGAACGTCTGTCATAAATAAAAATTTATCAGCATTTAGGGCTCCTGCAATAGCTCCTGCCACATAATCTGCATTTATATTATAGGTATTCCCGTCTTCATCTACACCAACAGTTGAGATTACAGGGATATAGCCGTCTTTTTGAAGTACTTCTATAATATTGGCATTGATCTTCTTTACTTCTCCAACAAATCCAATATCAACCTTTTCTTTACCGTCCATTAGATATTTCTTTCTTGCCAGGATGAGATTTCCGTCTTTCCCGCTGAGTCCTACGGCTTTCCCTCCGTGCTGGTTGATCCCGGCAACGATACCTTTATTTACCTTTCCAGAGAGGACCATCTCCACTATCTCCATAGTTTCCTCGTCTGTGACCCTGTTTCCCATCTTAAACTCTGCTACCTTACCAATTTTTGCCAGCATATCATTTATTGCAGGCCCCCCACCGTGGACTATCACTGGATTTACTCCCACATATTTCATCAAAACGATATCTTTCATAACCTGATCTTTTATCTCATCATTTATCATGGCGTTTCCGCCATATTTTACTACTACTGTTTTCCCTGCAAATTTCTTTATATACGGAAGTGCTTCTACTAGCATTTCAGCCTTTTCTATTTGTTTTTGCATATATTCCTCCTTAAAGGTATGATTTAAAGTCCTAAATAGTATCTCATATGATTATATGTCACGGGTTTGCTCAGTTTTTTTACCTCTATAGCCTTCATAAATAAAGATGCTGTATCTATAGAGGTAAAGGCAGGAATTCTGTACTCAGAGGCCTTTCTTCTGATACCAAATCCATATCTGCTTCTGTCGTCTCCTATTGTAGGTGTGTTTATTATTAGGTTTATAGTCCCGTCTGATATTAACTCTTTTATATCCTCTCCCTGGATATATTCAGCTTCTACATCGTTTTTATTGAGATATTCTGCCGTTCCTTTTGAAGCACATACAGAAAATCCTAAATTTTTATATTTTTTTATTGTTTCAAGTCCCATATCTTTGCTTACATCGTTTAAGGACACATAAAGTTTTCCGTCCACAGGTATCTTCATCCCTACAGCAGAGAATCCTTTGTATACTGCCACGTCAAAATCCTGATCTACTCCCAAAACTTCTCCTGTTGATTTCATCTCAGGACTAAGGAAGGTATCTACATCGCTTAGTTTTTCTGTAGAGAATACAGGAAGTTTTACAGCATAAAAATTTTTGTTTTTTCTGAGGCCTATTCCGTACTCAAGATCTTTCAGTTTTTTCCCAAGCATTGTTTCTACCGCCACTTTTACCATAGGTACTCCTGTGACCTTACTCAGGATAGGTACTGTTCTAGAGGCTCTCGGGTTCACCTCTATTATATAGAGTTTTTCTCCGTCGAATACATACTGGATATTTATAATTCCCAAAGTTTTTATATTTGTAGCTATTTTTTTGGTGCTCTCTACAAGCTCGGCTATTATCTCGTCACTCAAGCTTATAGAGGGATAGCTTGTAATACTATCTCCAGAATGAACTCCTGTTTTCTCTATATGCTCCATTATTCCGGGGATGAGTATCTCTTCACCGTCACAGATGGCATCTACCTCTATCTCAGTACCATAGATATACTTATCTATGAGAATGGTAGTTTCTTTAGACATATCTATGGCATGAGTCATATACTCTGTTAGACTTTCCTTGTCGTGCACCACCCTCATGGCTCTGCCGCCTATTACATAAGAGGGTCTCACAACTACAGGGTAACCTATCTTTTCTGCAGCCTTATAGGCATCTTCCAGATTTTTTGCTGCATATCCCTCTGGACTTTCTATCCCCAGATTTTCAAGGAAGTTTCTGAATTTGTCTCTGTCCTCTGCAAGGTCGATAGATTCATATTTTGTTCCTAGAATATTGACTCCAGCTTCTTGTAGTCTTTTTGCTAGATTTATAGAGGTCTGTCCCCCAAACTGCACTATTACCCCATATGGATTTTCCTCACGGATAACATTTAGGACATCATCGATGTAAAGGGACTCAAAGTACAATTTATCAGATGTATCAAAATCAGTGCTCACAGTTTCAGGATTATTATTTATAATAATCGACTGGTAACCAGCTTCTTTTATGGCCCATACACCATGTACAGAACAGTAGTCAAATTCCACTCCCTGACCTATTCTTATGGGACCGGATCCTATTACCACTATTTTTTTATCCTCTGAGATTATATTCTCATCTTCCTTTTCATAACAGGAGTAGTAGTAAGGAGTCACAGCTTCGAATTCTCCGCTGCATGTATCTACCATCTTGTAGACAGGATACATCCCTTTTTCTTTTCTCATTTTGTCTACTTCTGATTTTTCCCATTTGCTGAGTCTCAGAATCTCATCATCTGTGAATCCCATAGTTTCAGCCTTTTCAAGGATTTTTTCAGAAATTTTACTTTGAGAAAGTTCCACCTCAAGATCAATTATGTTTTTGATTCCGTTCAAGAACCACCTGTCAACCTTGCTTACTTCATGTATCTCCTCTATACCCACCCCTATTCTCATGGCCTGGGCAATAGCGAAGATTCTTTCGTCATCACACTCTTTTATCTTTGTGAGAAGCGCCTCTTTCCCTAGGGTGCTAAATGCCGGTAGGTTTATGCCTGGCAGTCCTCCTTCAAGGCAGGTTATTGCCTTAAGAAGTGCCGCTTCGAAGGTTCTGTCGATTGCCATTACCTCTCCTGTGGCCTTCATCTGAGTTCCTAGTCTTTTAGAAGCTGATCTGAATTTATCAAAAGGCCATTTTGGTATTTTCATAACCACATAGTCAAGGGCCGGCTCAAAAAATGCACTGGAATAACCGGTAACATAGTTTTTCAGCTCGTCTAAATTATATCCTAAAGCTATCTTTGCCGCTATTTTTGCTATAGGATAACCTGTAGCCTTAGAAGCTAAGGCAGATGATCTGCTCACCCTCGGATTTACCTCTATAACTATATAATTATGAGAATGAGGGTCTAGGGCAAACTGTACATTACACCCTCCCTCTATCTTAAGTTCATCTATTATTTTCAGGGAAGACTGTCTCAGCATCTGATACTCGTAATTTGTGAGGGTCTGAGACGGTGCTATTACTATACTGTCTCCTGTGTGTATTCCCACAGGGTCAAAGTTTTCCATATTACATACAGTGATACAGTTCCCCTTAGAGTCTCTCATAACCTCATACTCTATCTCTTTCCATCCTGCCACACTCTGCTCAAGGAGGAGTTGCTTTATCGGGCTCATTATAAGACCCTTAGAACAGATCTCCTTGAAGTCCTTCATGTTATCAGCTATTCCTCCACCTGTTCCTCCCATAGTATATGCAGGTCTGACTATAATCGGGAATCCGTTTGTTTCTGCAAACTTTACACATTCATTCATAGTCGATGCTATCCCGCTTATAGCTACAGGTTCTCCAAGTTTTTCTAGGAGCTCTTTAAATTCCTCTCTATCTTCAGCTCTTCTTATAGCCTCACTGTTTATTCCCAAAAGTTTTACATTATATTTATCAAGAATACCCTGGTCCTCAAGCTCCATGGCAAGGTTGAGAGCTGTCTGCCCTCCAAAACCTGCCAATATTCCCTGAGGTCTCTCTTTGTTAATGATCTCTTCTGCCACTTCTACTGTGAGAGGTTCTATATAAACTTTGTCAGCGATATTGTTATCAGTCATTATCGTAGCAGGGTTGCTGTTTAGAAGGACTATCTCAATCCCCTCTTCTTTTATAGCCTTGCATGCCTGCGTCCCAGAATAGTCAAATTCTGCAGCCTGCCCTATGATTATGGGCCCGGAACCTATAATCATTACCTTCTCTATATTATGCTTCATCTTTACTCTCCTTCATAAACTTTATAAATTTGTCAAAAAGATAAGTTGTATCCTCAGGTCCCGGTGCTCCCTCAGGATGAAACTGCACAGAAAATACCGGATAATTTTCTAGCTCTATACCCTCTACAGTATTATCATTCAAATTTATAAAGTTTACTCTTGCACCTGTACCTGCAAGACTTTTTTCCTCAGTGGCATATCCGTGATTTTGAGAACTTATAAAGGATTTATTTCTCTCAATGTCCAAAACCCCGTGATTTCCACCTCTGTGTCCAAATTTTGTCTTATAGGTATCTCCACCTACAGCTAAGGAGATAATCTGGTGCCCCAGGCATATTCCAAACACAGGAAGTTTTCCTATGAAATTCTTGGCAGCCTCTATACCCTCTACAGCAAGTTTTGGATCTCCAGGTCCGTTACTGAGCAGGATCCCGTCTGGCTTTCTTGCCATTATCTCTTCACTTGTTGCATTATACGGATATACCGTTACATGACAGCCTCTCTTTTGAAGGTTTCTTATTATGTTCTCTTTTACACCAAAGTCTATGAGGGCAACTCTGAATCCATCCCCAGGAACTTCATAAATTTCCTGAGTTCCTACCTCTCTCATCCAGTCGTCTTCAGCCTTGATAGTTTTCATATGTTCGTGTATTTCCGCCTGTGTAAGCTTCCTGCTAGATATAACGCATTTCATGGCTCCGCTGTCTCTTATTTTTTTGGTCACAGCCCTTGTATCTACTCCGTAGACCCCCACAATTTTCATATCTTTAAGGAATTTATCAAAATCCCCCTCACTCATGAAATTGCTCGGATTTTTAGAAACAGCCTTTACAACCATACCCTTTGCATAAGACCTGTCAGCCTCGTTAAATGTTCCATTTATTCCATAGTTCCCTATAAGGGGATAGGTCATGGTAATGACCTGCCCCGCATACGAAGGATCCGTTAGTATCTCTTGATAACCAGTCATGGATGTATTGAAAACCAGCTCGCCACTGGAAACTCCCTCATAACCAAATCCTTTGCCTTCGTACACGGTCCCGTCTTCTAGGTAAAGCGCTCCGTACATAATTAAGTTTCCCCCTTTTTCAAATCAAATAAAACATTTCCCCAAATAACTTAGCCTGGTTATTAGGTTCTGTATGCTCCGTTTATTTCTACATATTTATAGCTAAGGTCGCATCCCCACGCAGTTGCCTCAGCTTCTCCCATCTTCATGTCAATAAACACCGTGATCTCTTTTTCTTTTAGTACGTCTGCAGCAAGAAGTTCGTCAAATACCATCCCTCTTCCGTTTTCCGCCACCTGTACAGAAAGTCCGTTGGCTCTGAGGAAAATGTCGATTTTTTCAGGATCAAAATCAGCTTCTGAATATCCAACTGCACATAGGATCCTTCCCCAGTTCGCATCTTCACCAAAGAATGCACACTTAGTGAGGCTAGATGTTATTACAGATTTGGCTGCCAACTTAGCACTTTTTATATCTTTTGCATTCACCACGTTTACCTCTAGGAGTTTTGTGGCACCCTCCCCGTCTACTGCTATTAATTTTGCAAGTTCTTTATTAAGGTAATCAAGGGCAGCCTTAAATTTCATGAAATCCTCATTTTCGCTGTCTATAATCTTGTTCCCAGCCATACCGTTTGCCATTACTACGGCCATATCATTTGTACTTGTATCTCCGTCTACAGAGATCATGTTGTATGAGTCGTCTACACTTCCCTTAAAAGCCTTTTCAAGCATAGCCTTTGTGATGTTTATATCTGTTACTACAGTTCCTAGCATAGTTGCCATATTTGGATGGATCATACCAGAACCTTTTGCCATCCCTGCTATAGTTACAGGCTTTCCGTCTACCTCTATCTCTATTACTATCTCTTTAGCAAAAAGGTCTGTTGTCATTATAGCCTCTGCTGCATCATGTCCTCCATCTGCAGATACTGCTTTACATGCCTCTTCCACACCTGGAATAACTTTATCCATTGGGAGCTGAACCCCTATAACTCCTGTAGATTGGACTATGACCTCTTTTGGGTCTACTCCAAAATGAGCTGCTACAACTTCTCCCATTTTCACTGCATTCTCATATCCGTCTTTACCGGTACAGGCATTGGCGTTTCCACTGTTAACTACTACAGCCCTTATAGTTTCATTTTTTATATTTTCCATATCGAGGAGTAGAGGTGCTGCCTTTACTCTGTTTGTTGTAAATACTGCCGCTCCCACTGCTTCCTTCTCGCTGTAAACTACACATACGTCTTTTCTTCCGCTCTTTTTTATCCCTGCCGTGATTCCAGAAGCCTTTATTCCTTGTACAGCAGTTATAGATTTTCCTTCTAATATTCTCATCAGTTTTCCCCCTATAATTATGGATTCATTGCCAAAATATCTAAACCGTCATTCTCCTCAAGACCAAACATGATATTCATGTTCTGTACCGCCTGACCTGCAGCACCTTTTATAAGGTTGTCGATTGCAGATATTGCTATCACCCTGTTTGTCCTCTTATCCACCCTCACTGCGATATCACAAAGGTTTGTCCCCCTTACAAATCTCGTCTCAGGAAGATCATTTATTACTCTTACAAAATACTCATTTTCATAGAACTTATTATAAAGGTCGTATACCTCTTTTTCAGTGATATCTTTTTTTAACTTTGAGTATGTTACAGAGAGTATTCCCCTGTTCATAGGGACAAGGTGAGGTGTAAATGTCAGAGCAATCTTTTCCTCTCCTATTTTAGACAGCTCTTGCTCTATCTCCGCTGTATGTCTGTGAGTTGTCACACCATAAGCCTTTATCGATTCGTTGCACTCTGTATAAAGTGTCGCTATATTTGCAGATCTTCCTGCTCCAGATACTCCAGACTTTGCATCTATCACGATGGAATCCTTCTCTATAAGGTCATTGTGAAGAAGCGGAGCAAGGGCTAATATACTAGCGGTAGGATAGCATCCAGGATTTGCTATTATTTTACAGTTTTTTATCTCTTCTCTTATTTTCAATTCAGGAAGACCGTAAACTGCATCTTTTATGAATTCAGGATGTTTGTAATCATCTTTGTACCACTCTTTAAAAGCTTCTTCGCTGTCTAATCTAAAATCAGCACCTAGATCTATAGCTTTTATACCTTTGTCCATAGCGAGCTTCACAAAGGGAGCCGATTTACCATGAGGAAGAGCCATAAAAAGGACATCTACCTCATCAATCTTAGCCTCTATATCCTCTACCCCTATAAGCTTGTCATCCAAAAAGTTTTTAAAATTTCTATAAATTTCGCTGAATTCCTGTCCTACGTAGCTGTTTGACACCATGAATTTTATCTCTGCATTTTTGTGCATATTTAGATACCATACAAGTTGTTGTCCGGCATAGCCAGTGGCTCCGATTATTCCTACTCTCACCATTTTTACAATTCCTCCCATTCATATTTATATATAGTGCATAATACTCTTTTAGATAATTTAATTTTACTACCTTTTTTTTCTTATGTATATTTTACTTTTCTTTCTGGGTAAATATATAAAAAACCGGTATCCGACCAAATTCATCTGGCTAATACCGGTGCATCTTTTAAAAAAAACCAACAGAGTAAAACTGTCGGCTTTATCAACTTTTGTATACTCATAGAGAGCCGCTCCTCTCTAATCTTTTCAAAAGAAATTTATGATGTCAATTTAGCCATTTAGAACGATTTATATTGGTTTGTGGTCTGCCTCCTCGTCCTGCTTATCCTAAACAACATGCCAATTCCTCCTAAGTTTTTAACTAACTTTGTAAGATGATAATACCAAAAAAAACATATACCTGTCAATTGTTTTTTATAAATGCCACTAGAATCTCTCTTGAAAAGACTATTATTTCATTAACTCCTTTTCAATGACAGAGACACTTGACTTCTGAATTCTCGGAGTTATATAATCTAATATTACTTTTGATTTTTCTATATCTTCTTCAACTTTGAGATTTTTAAAACTTTATTTACCAAATTAAAAAGAAACATATTGAAATGTCACTTAACGTTGTTTATACTCCTACATAAGAGTTTTAATATTATTCAATAATAGTTTTTAAAGATTCAATTATTTTATCCTGTGAAAAATTTGACTGTTCAATATAATCTTTAGCATCATCTAAAATTTTATCTATGTCATTTAAATACTTATATTTTTTCAACCTATCTTCTCTTTCAATACCTAAAGCTTCTGCAATTAAAGAAACATAATTAACAACTGAATAATTATAGTTTTGTTCTTTATCTATAAAAACTTCATGACAATAATGACATACATCTACTAATAAATCTGTTTTTGTTTCTGCAGCTTCATCCATCCGCTCTTTCCTTACTATATCAAAGCTATCTTTAAAAAAAGTTACTGCTCCACTGCCGCAGCAAGATGTATTTTTACCATGGCGGGGCATTTCTATCAAAGAAACCCCTGGAAGCTTTTTAAGAATATTCCTAGTGCCATTTAAATCTAATCCCGTAAAAGCTGACTTACAAGCTTCATGTAAGGTGACTGTTTTATTTAGTTCTTTTTTAAATGACAAGCTATCTATATTCTCTGCAACAAATTCAGGAAAAGAAATCATTTTAAAAGGAATATCCATTGCAGGAGCTAATGTTTTCTCAAAACGGCATAAACAAGTGGGACACCAAAAGATAACTGTTTTAGGAGTATAAGATGCCAATTTATCAATTAATTCCGAAGATATACTATCAGTTTCTTCTATTGCACCTGCACCTATATGAGACTCTCCACAACAAAAATCTAATCCCGGCACAAAAGCCCAGTCCTTATCTATAATATCCAGAATGTCTAAAGCACTTAAAAGCTTCTCAGGCTGAAAGTAGACGTTGCATCCTGGGAAAAAGACATAATCAGCTTTTGGATAAGGGGAAGAGGTTAATAATTTATAATAGTCTTCATGGTTTATCTGTATACTGGCTATAATTCTATGCAAAGAATCTTTGTCCTTGGGGTCACTGTATTTAGAGTCAATCAGATTGTTGCGTCTATAATCCCATTTGATCATATCATTAATAAGCATAGGATCTAATCCTTGGGGACAATAATCATCAATACACCCAAAACACTCCATGCAAGAAAATCCTCTGTTATATACAATTTCATTTGGAATACCCTCTTCCAAAAATTTAATAACTTCTTTTTGGATATTTTTGGGGTCAATATTTCTCAGTTCAGTATTTTTTATAATTTGGCATTTTTTAATACATAAGCCACATTGAGTACATTTTTTTAAAATATTTTTCCGTTCATTGTTCATATAGTTGACCAATAAGTCTTTCATAAATTTAACTCCTTTGAAAATCTCCTTATTTCATCAATAGTATACTATACAATTTAATTAAGACTCCCGTTAAACCCAACTATTCCCACTATACCTCTCCCTAAGATAACTTTTTTAACTTTATTATGCGTCTTTATCAGACTAAATAATAACATATTTATAAAATAATTAAAGAAGAGTATTTTCAACTCTTCCTAGCAAACGAATATATAAGTATGGGTCTCTGTTATAAGTCCATTTACTCTCTCATCATGTTCCTCTGTTGTCACTTCATCTACCATCTGAACATTATATCCTAATGCTATCTTAGGAACCTCTTTTTTCATATTATTAAAAAACTTATCGTAGAATCCACCACCGTAGCCTAATCTGTAACCGTTTATATCAAATCCAATCCCAGGAACAACAACAAGGTCTATCTCTTCCTCGGCAACTTTTGATCTATCCACGAAAGGCTCTAATACTCCGTAATATCCCTCTTTTAGGTCGGCCATGCCCTCTATTTTAAATACCTCCATACCCTTCTCTTTTGAATTTATTTTGGGAACGCATATATTTTTTCCGTCACTTATGGCTTGTTCTATTATTTTATGAGTATTTACCTCACTTCCAAAGCTTACAAAAATAAAAATTGTTTTTGCATTTTTATAAAAAGTACTTTTTATAAATTTTTTAAATATCTCTTCATCCAAATTCTCTTTTTGGGTTGAACTTATCTGATCTCTTCTGTCCAAAAGAATTTTTCTCATTTCCATCTTCTCTTTTTTCACAGTTCCTTCCACCCACCTTTGATTTTATTAATAAGTATTGTTGACATTAATTATAACCTATTACTGCAGAAAAAAGAAGTGAAATTTGTCAGAGGACTTTTACATGATAATATAGCCCAGCATCCTTTGGATTTTTCCAGCAGTTTCTGGCCACTATCAAATGAACATCCTCTTAAAGTTTCCTGATTTTTATATTACTATAAAAATTCTAGAAATACCAAAATTAAAAGTAATTGGTAAAAAAATTTAACCACAGAAGATTTTTATAGTATAATAGCTAAAAGTAATTTTTGGGGGGATATATTTTGAATAGAATAATAAACAGCGTCATGCTAATAATGCTCCTGATGGGAACAGGATGCTTTTTTGCAAACAAAAAAATACTCGGAGAACAGAGCAACAAGCTTTTTTCCTATCTTGTACTAAATTTATGCCTTCCATGTCTTATAATTTTGGGATTAACAAGCCGATTTACAAGAGAAGGACTCATGAAATCAACACAGTGGCTGGGACTCTCCTTTGCCATACTTATAATTCTTGTCCTTGTGGCCAGATTAGCCAGTTTTAGTCCATTTATAAAGAGGAAGGAACTTTTTCAGCTCTCTTTTGTTTTTGCAAATACGGTATTTATAGGCTTACCTGTGAATATCGCCCTTTTTGGGGATGAGAGTATTCCTTATATATTTCTATTTTATTTTGCAAACACCACATTTTTCTGGACTTATGGTGTCTACTGTGTCCGTAAAGGCGGAAGCATAAAAGAGGGATTCAAAAAACTTATGAACCCAGCCACCATATCATTTTTTGTGGGTGTCCTAATGATTCTTTTCGACTTAAATGTCCCAGAATTTTTGGCTCCCTATATGAGATACGTTGGAGGGATGACCACTCCTATTGCCATGCTTTATTTAGGTACAGCCATCTACAGTTTAGGAATCAAATCTCTGAAACCTGATTTTGAGTCTGTAATAAGTCTTATTACAAGATTTGTATTAGCTCCATTGATCGGCTTTGTGATAATAAAAATAGCCGACGGTTTCCTTAGTCTTCCTGCCATATTAAAAAAAGTTTATTTCATGCAAAATACCATGCCTATCATGACAAATGTGGCAATACTTAGCGGATACTATAACAAAACTCCAGAAGAGGCATCTAAGCTCGTAGGGCTCTCTACAATTATGGTAGTAATCACAATCCCTGTATATGCGTTCTTAGTAGAGATTCTTTTTTAAAAAAACTTCTGTCAATTTTCTAAGCAGCAGATTAGCCTAGATTAAAAATAAAGTCAAAAGAAGCATGACTAAGGGTTTTCATGCTTTTAATATAAAATCGGGGGGGTAAACAATGAAAAAATACAAAATCGCAGTGATTCCAGGAGACGGTATCGGAGTAGAGGTTATGAAGGAAGGGGTAAAAGTCCTAGAAACCTTGTCAAAACTCACAGGAGAAGTGGGATTTGATTTCACCTGGTATGACTGGGGGTGCGAGTATTACCTAGAAAATGGTAAAATGATGGATGATGACGGCCTCAAAATGCTGAAAAATTTTGATGCCATACTTTTAGGGGCAGTTGGATTCCCAGGTGTTCCCGACCACATATCTCTGAGAGACCTGCTTTTAAAAATAAGACAGGGATTTGACCAGTATATCAACTATAGGCCTGTAAAGCTTCTTTCAGAATTAGACTGTCCCATCAAAAATAAAAAACCAGGGGACATAGACATGGTATTTATCAGGGAAAATACTGAAGGTGAATATGCTGGTATAGGTGGGATCGAAAAAGAGGGCAAAGAGGAAGAGATAGCTCTTCAGACAAGTGTATTCACCCGTAAAACCACCGAAAAGGTGATGGACTATGCTTTTGATCTGGCCAAAAAAAGAGGTAAGCTCAATCACCTCACAAGTATAACAAAATCAAATGCCTTAAACCACAGCATGGTTTTCTGGGACAAAATCTTCAAAGAAAAGAAGGCAAAATACCCAGATATAAAAACTGCAGAATATCATGTGGACGCCGCTGCCATGTATATGATACAAAGACCCGAGACTTTTGATGTTGTTGTGGCATCAAACCTATTCGGAGATATACTTACGGACCTAGGTGCAGCTCTTCAGGGTGGTCTAGGATTTGCGGCAGGAGCCAATATCAATCCAGAGGGAAAATACCCTTCTATGTTTGAACCGGTACATGGATCTGCACCTGAGATCGCAGGAAAAGGCCTCGCCAATCCTATAGCCATGATATGGACTATAAAAATCATGCTAGATTTCCTAGGACACGAGGCTTTGGGCGACACCGTAATGAGAGCTATAGAAAGATCACTGAAAAACAGAGAGGATCTCACTCCTGATATGGGAGGTAAGGGTTCTACTAGCCAGGTTGGAGAGATTATCTGCAGTCTTATAAATAAAAAACTTAGTTGAATTAATTTTCTATCCTGATACTAAAAAGTTCCCCGACTCTGTCATATTAGACAGAGTACAGGGAACTTTTTCTTTTTTTTATATCTTGTCTCTTGCAAAAGAAATGCTGCCCCATATTTTTATGAGGTTGTAGCCGCTTTTGCCTTAAAAAGCTTTCCGAGAGTAATCTTCTTGTCATTTATGAGGACACCTGAAAGAATTAGTGCACCTCCTACGATCATAAGAGGAGTGATTTTTTCGTCTAATAACAGCATGGAAGAGATCATTGCAACTAGGGGTATAAGATAGACAAAGTTAGTTGTTTTTATCACTCCTATTATATTTATAGATCTGCTCCACATGATGAAACAGATACAAGAGGCCACAAGAGCAAGATAAAATATACTGAAAGAAACATCTTTATTGAAGATGTATTCAAAATGAATTTTTACTTTAAATACGTATAGCACCGGCAACATAAAAATAAGACCGTAAAAAAAAGTTTTTCTCACTAGAAGTATTCCAGAGTAACTATTATCCACTTTTCTGAGAAGGTTAGAGTACACAGCCCATATGATCGAGCACACAACTGCTAATATATCTCCTATGGGATTTAGCTTTAGAACCTTGTTCCCATTATAAAGTATTATAAAGATACCTGTTACGGCTAAGGCAAAGCCTAGAAGGAGGTTGGTGTCAAATTTTTCATCCTCGGTGGTGAAATGGGCTATTATCGATGAAAATATGGGTATAGAAGATACTATAAGCCCCACGTTAGAGGCTGAGGTATATTTCAACGCCAGATTTTCAACTAAAAAGTAAAGCATCCCTCCTGTGAGCCCTAGAAATAAAAAAAGTTTTTCCTCTTGAAAGTTAAACTTGAAATTAAATGTTGGTTTTATAATCATTAGGAAGAGATAAGCTATCAAAAATCTCAGAAAAAGTGCCTCTAAAGGTGTAAAATAATTTAATAAATTTTTCGTGATCGCATAAGTCGTACCCCAAACGAATATTGTTATGAATGCCATTACATAACCTATATACTTATTCTTCATATTGCCCCCTATAATATTTCCTCTATTTGTTTATCAATTAAATACAATCTTATCCTATCTTCAGACACCTCATGGAAAGAGAGGAATGATGTATCTCATCAAATAAAAACTCTACCTTTTCGCCTTCATTCTGCATCGCTGCTATATACAGCAGTGGAAGATAATGCTCATCAGTTGGAAGTGAGAGTTCTGAGCACTCACCTGCTTTTTTATAAGATATGAGTTTTTCATGCTTACCTGCAATTATCGATTCCGATATATACCTATCAAACTCCACAGCCCACGGATGAGGCTCTGAGTAAGTTTCACGGCCCATCTCTTTCAGGTTATGCACTATATTACCGCTTCCTATTACAAGTACTCCCATATCCCTCAAAAAGGAGAGTTTTTTCCCAAGCTCATAATGAGACTTTTCATCTAGACCCGCATCGAGGCTCAGCTGCAATACGGGAATGTCTGCCTCTGGATAGATATGGGTAAGAACTGCCCAGGAACCGTGATCGAGGCCCCAGTAATCAACTCCTATAACTGTCGTATCTACTTCATTTAGAGCCTTAACTATGTAGCTTGAAAGCTCTTTTTTACCTTTGGGGTTGTAAACCACCCTGTAAAGGTCCTCTGGAAAACCATAAAAATCGTATATCTGCCTCGGATTATCAGAAGCTGTTATACTGGTCCCCCTTGTCTGCCAGTGTGCTGATATTACCAGTATCGCCTCGGGTTTCTCTATGTTTTCAGATATTTTCTTTAGAGATTTTGTAAAACTATTGTCTGATATGGCATTCATTGGATTACCATGTCCTATAAATAAAACGGGTTGTTTTTTACTCATCGTGTACCTCCAAACATTGATGTATTAAATTTCTTTTTATATTATATACGATCACCCATTGTTTTACCCAGATAAATTATTTATTTGAAACTAACCCGCACAAACCATAAACAAAAAATATAGTTTTTAAATTACGCATATATATTATAAATGTTTTGGTTATATATTATATAATTGCATTTATTTCTAAAACAAGCTATAATCCATATATAAAATAAATTAAAAAATATTTTATCATAATTTTTATGAATTTGATTATTTGTATATAGCTAGCAGGAGGTGGTTAATGTGCAGAATATTACCTCATTACCTGGATTTGAAGGACACTCGGAAACATGAGGAGATAATCAAAGTTAAGTAAACAAACGGAAAAAAGTACTTCGAAAAAGTACTTGCATGATGAAAAGACACATCATGCATTTGTAGCGCTGTAACTGTCAACCAACTGGTTGATGCTGAAATCGCAAAGTAGGAGGGATTTTTATGAAAAACTTAAACATATTAGATAACGAGGCACTTTATAAATATGAAGAATTAATAATGGACACAAACCACTATGTATATGATGGGGGAGAGATGTCAAACAGTTGTGAAGCTGTAGAGGAGATCTACACCTTCGAGGAAAAATTAGATGAATTTGAAGTAATGAAGGAACTTATAGAGGATACAAATTATCATGTCTATGACGGTCATGTAGACACTGTAATGACTCGCAGTACAGATGAAGAGATATATATATTCCCAAAATCAGAGGTATTCCAAGAGATAAAGGAACTTATAGAGGACACTAACCACTTTGTTTACGATGGCGTAGCTGTTTAATTATAGTATAATGAAAAATAAAATACTTCAAAGAAAAATCCCATACTCAATTGGGATTTTTTTATTTACATATAGATAGATAAGGTTTTAATAAGTAAATTTATAATTTCTTGGAAATATTCGGACTGCCATCTATATAAAAACGCCAAAATTTCTCCTTATATTCTTCTGCATATTCTATCCCTATTCTTTTGCATGCGACTACACTAAAATTTTTCCCCTTTGAAATAAGGCTGTTATCCATTAGAATTTCTTCTGTGGTTTCACTTAAATACTTCCCGTCATCTTCTATCCAAAGATTTTCGCTTTCAGTGAGGTCAATTCCATTTTCATCTTTTGTTATATTCAAAGCCTGGCAAAGTTTTCCAGGACCGTTGGTCAGGCCTTTTTCTTTTTTTCTGTTCTTTTTCATAGTAAATTTATAATTTCTTCTATACCCTCTAAGGGATCTAAGGCCCTTATGAGGACAGCCTCAGGTATTCCCTGTTTCCCTGTAACTACATTAAGACAATTGTACATACCGTAGATTAGGTAGACATAAGAAAATCCCCCTTCCCTGAACATCACCTCTGTTCTATTGGTTTTTCTGTTATTGTATCCGTGGGATGCCTTGTCATGAGGCCCAAGATATGCCTCTACTTCAACTATTCGCCCCTTGTAGATAATCTCCCCTTCTTTTCGGTACAGAACCTTCCCAAGAAGTTCCTTCGCCACTATGAGGCCATCCCTTTGATAAAATTCTTTTTTTATTTTCATTTCCCCTCCACCCTGTTTTTTAAATTTATTTTATCTCTCTAGATATTTATTTTCAACAAAAAAAATTCAAAAGAGCAGCTGCTCATCTTCCGCCTATTGATATATTTTTAATAATATACTTCCCCTTGAAAAAGATCCAGTTAAACGATTTTAGGAAAATACAAAAAAGGAATGACGAATTATCACCCCTTAATCATTTTACTAATTTTAGAAATTACCCAAACTTTAAACATAAAAGCTTAAAATTTGTCAGTAAAGATTTATTTATTTACTCTCTCTAGGTACTCACCGTTTCTTGTGTCAATTCTGATGAGGTCTCCGATGTTTACAAATAGTGGCACGCTTAATTCATATCCAGTCTCTATTGTAGCTGGCTTCAGTACCTTTCCAGTAGTATCTCCTCTTAATCCTGGCTCTGTATAAGTAACTTCTCTCTCTACAGAGTTAGGAAGCTCAACACCTACAGGTCTCTCTTCGTATAGTAGGATGTCTATAAACATCTCTTCCTTTAGGTAGTTAATTGCGTCTCCCAGATCATCAGCTGTAAGAGCGATCTGCTCAAAAGTTTCCTGATCCATAAAGTTGTAGTCTCCTCCAACTTCATATAGAAACTGCATCGTCTTTTTGTCAAGTCTGATATCGTCAAGCTTGTCAGATGCCTTCATAACTTCTTCTTTTACTTGCCCTGTGATAAGGTTCTTCATTTTGAACTTTACAACTGCAGAGTTTCTTCCTGATTTGTTATAAGTAGCTTTTTGAATGATAAATACTTCTTCACCTATTTTGATGATATTTCCAGATGAAATTTCTTGTGCTGTTTTCAATGTTACATCCTCCTAATTCCTTTTTTCTATATTGTATCACAGTCTTAAAAGATTGGCAAAGTGATTATTTTGTTTTAAAAAAACCAGTGATAACAACCCTTTAAAGAGTAGAATTTCTGATTCTAAAACTAGTTTTCAGAAAGCTTTTCTCTCAAGAAATGCAATAGTTTACTGGCTAGGTTTCCGTTTCTTCTCACGTAATTCGATACCCGTTCAAAGGCCACACTTTCCCTCTCAAAATCTGTGAAAAACCCGACGAAATTTTCCTCTTCCAAATTATAATGATTTTCAGTTCTGGAGTTGTAATTATAAGTTATTTCTGAATATTTCTCATAAATATCTTCAGGTATTTTTCCTTTTAAAAAAGAGAGAAAACCCGCCACTTTGTTTAAGTGCTCCTTTTCTTCCTGGCAATAAGAATGCCAGAGAAAGGGTTTCCCAGAGACTATGGATCTAGAAAAACTTTCCTCTCCTCTGACAAGATTAAAATCTGAATTATATAAAATTTTATCATAAATATCCTGCTCCACATAATCCATGAATACTATTTCTATATTTTTTAAATTTTTTAGGTTTTTCGTGATCAAAATTCCATTTTTACTCATCTCACCGAAAACCATAAGGATCGTTTTTTTCCCTGTTTTTTCAAGAGTATCTAAAAAATTCTGAAAGTTATATTCATAGGAAAAGACTGTTCCTATAAAACTGTTCTTTTCTACAGACAGACGCGAATCATATGAAAAAACTTTTTCTGAATGGTCTGATATTATTTCATTGAAAAAAGCTTCCCTCTCCTCTACAGCATTATGTTCATCTATGATGAGGCCCCCGCTCCAGTTTTCAAAGCCAGGCATATAAAAATATTTTTTCACATTTTTTACATTTATATATGAGCTTTGAAGGTGGTAATCCTTTGCCCATTCTTCTCCAGTTAGATACTCTATATTAATGACTATCTTAACCTCTCCTGGTGCACCCTCTAAGTACACTTTTGGAATTTCACATCCGTAAGCCTCTATAACCACTTCTGCCCTTCTAGCCTCGATATAGTCCTTTCCACTCATCTTTGTCATGTCATAGTAGACAATATTTTCTATCTCCTGTATTTTTTTATCCACAGAAATTCTCTTGTTTATCTTGGAAAAGGTTTCCAGATCATTTAAAAAAACTCTTACCTCGAGTCCATCTCCTTTTCTTTTTAATTCTTTAGCCAGTCTATATACGAAACCTATATCTCCAAAATTATCTATGATGTCACAGAATATATCTATCCTATTAAGCATTTATTATCTCCCTGAATTTTATTTTTTCTGAAAACATTATAACCTAAATTTTTGTATTTGGATATTTACAAACAGAAAAAAAGCCTTTTTTTAAAACAGTTCCCTTGTGTATATTTTTTTACCATTATCTTCTCGTGGTTAAAAGCACATAACTATTTTCGAATATTTCTGTCTATAAATTTTCTGAAATATAATTCTTCACAACAATTTCCTGTATTTTTTCAATCCTTATTTTATTGGATTTAGAATATTTGATTACAGTATAAATGCTGGGCAATCTATTTTCGTTTGATATGATAAATGTTAAATAGAAAATAGTAGGTCTACATGGCATTAGAAAAATATAGTAGTGAAATTAAAGAAACAATGGTTAGATTTTACAATGGGAGAAAAGGTAAGAAGGTTAAGGACTCAGCATATAGAATATGGTATAGCAGAATCAACAGTTAATCACCGGGTTTTAGGCTTGCCTAAAAAAGAAAATAATAAAGAAAACTAAAGAGTCTTCTAATTCAGAAGTTGAAGAAATGAAAAAAGAGATTGCAAGGCTCAAAGAAGAGAATGATATATTAAAAAAGGCTATGACCATATTCGCCAAAAGCTAAGTAAAGATAATTGCCAGACACTGATCACCACACTTTCTAAAGTACACCCTATTTGCAAACTGACAAAAATTTTAAAGATTCCTAAAAGAGTACGTACTACCATAGAATATCAAGCGCAGAGAATCCTAATAAACTAAAGAGGGAAGATCTGAAGCTCAAAATCTGAGGAGATGAAGTTATTTTACTCAAAAAAGGAAATCCCTACGATTTGGTACAATAACAGGAGAATCCAAAAATACTAAATTTGAAATCTCCTAAAAAGTACCTAGAAATAGCGTAAAAAACGAAAAAATTTGTCCAATAACTTGATGTAATATCAGTTAGGTTGACTACTATATTGAAAGAAGACCAAACATTAACTCCAAACTTTTAGACAAAATTTAAACATTTGAGCCCCTATAACTCCCCCAAAAATAGGAGCCACCACTGGAATCCACGCATAACCCCAATCAGAATCTCTCTTTGCATTTACAGGAAGAAGTGCATGGGCTATTCTCGGGCCTAAATCCCTGGCAGGATTTATAGCATAGCCTGTCGGCCCACCAATGCTCAACCCTATTGACCAAACTAAAATACCTACAAGAAGTGCCGCCATAGGTCCTACATTATTATTGCTGTTTGTTATCCCCATTACCCCTATAACAAGAACTGCGGTACCTATGGTTTCTGTCACAATATTCCACTTAGATCCGCTTATGGCAGGCCCTGTGGAAAAAGTTGCAAGTATTCCGTCAGCATCATCAGTCTCATCATAGTGCTGTTTATAGGAAAGATACACAAGGACAGCTCCTGCAAATCCTCCTGCAACTTGTGACACTATGTAGCCTGGAACAAGGGACCAGTCAAAAGCACCTATAGATGCTAATGCGACAGTCACTGCTGGGTTTATATGAGCTCCGCTTACCCATCCAGTCACGTATACTGACACAGTAACACCGAATCCCCATCCTGCTGTGATTGCTATCCATCCCCCGCCATTACCCTTACTTTTATTCAGCACTACATTTGCTACAACTCCGTTTCCTAGAAGTACCAGTATCATCGTCCCAATAAACTCTGCTAAATAAATTCCCATTTCAACCTCCTAATAATCTTTTATTGTTTAAATTTTTCCAAATAAAAACTACACAAGAATAAGTATTTTACTATACCTTTTATGTGTAGTTTTTATTGACACTATAATTCTTATCTAAGTGGTAGACCCTTTACAAGTCTGGCTCCGTTACTTCCCAAATCCCTCAGTTTTTCTTTTCCCTCAAAAACATTTGCCTTTTGTATATATTTTTTATCATATTTTCTGGTGGTCAAAAGAGCATCTCCGTTTTCAGATATCCCAATTCCGACTTCTAAAGTTCCCGAAACATAATTTCCCTTGACCACTTCCTGTGAAGGAACAAATTTCAGAAAATAGGGAAGTCCTTCCTCCTCTATACCCCACAAAATTTCATTTATACATTCTCTATCGATACTTTCAGAGCAACATATATTTATACTAGGTCTTGTATACATCGGCCACCTCCATTATTGGTCTTTCGTCAGGATGATAGATTCTACAGTTAGTATCGCTACATTCTACTCCCATGACAAGTCCAGTTGCAACGGCATTTCTCGGTCCCTCTGTACCTCTTATATTTCCACAACCTGCAACTATTCCATATTCAGAAAGTGATTCTGTTATCATCTGGGATATTTCAAAATCCAGTGCAGACCCTCCAACTATTACTACAAATTCAAAATCTCTTATGTTTTTAGTGTGGGAGACTTTTTTTAGTGACCTTATTACATTTGTTACAAAGACCTTTTTCTTTGCGGCTCTTCTGACTGTTTTTATTTTCTCCAACGGAATATCAAGTTCCAGTGGAATAAGCTCCCCTTCTTTTATGAGGACGTTTTTTGCAAATACCTTTGGGGAAAGGGAATTTGCGAAGAATTGAACACTTCCGTCTTCATGCCTTATAAAAAATAAAGACTCTACCTTTGCCAAAGGATATTTTTTAATATCTTCAGCCAAATTAAAATCTTCTATTCCCAACTCCTTTTGTATAAGAAGTGTGGTCATATTACCGGCTCCAGCCAAGTGAACCAGCTCCTGGTTACCATATCTATCAATAGAACATGCATCGGTGGATCCAGCCCCTATATCCACTATCACCAAAGGTGTCCCTGTACCAGGCGTGGTGAGAGCACCTCTTATGGCCATATCCGCCTCTACCCCCCCTACTTCTACTCTTACTCCTAGCTCTCTTTCTATCTCATCAGCCACATCAGACATCTGATTTTTACAGGTATTTACCATGGCAGCTATCCCTACTGCATTTTCAAACATAAACTCTTCTGCGACTCCACCTTTTATCTTCTGTGGGACCTGGGTGTCCACAGCCAATATATCCCTTATCTTTATATTGTGTATCTCTTCGTTGGTAAAATTAGCCATGACACTTTTTACCTTTTGCAGCATACCCCCTACGTTTGTCCCGTACTCTCCATTTATATCCACGACGTGATCTATACTGCTCAGAGTCTTCATTATTTTCCCGGAGCCTTCCTCTATACTAACGCTTTTGGATTTAGAATTTCCATCAAACTGGATCTTTCCTGCAGGAATAACCTTTTCCTTGACATCTCCATGGGGAGTTTTTATAACCACACCTGATCTGTTTCCTATCAGGGCTTTAGAGATCGGCACTATTTTCTTTGTCTCTTCTGAAGTCAGAGAAAATATTGTAGCTATTCCGTAGGGGTTTGAGATAGCCTCTATTATCTTTCCCTTAGGGGCCACTTCTACAGCAGCCTTCATCCCAAGGGGAACTTTTCCCACAAAATTAACCTCGTCAACTATCGGAATCTTATTTGTAAGTCTGTTGTTTATAAGGACTCCGTCATCTTTTTGAATGATGGCCCCCTTTATTCTACACCCTTTTTCAACTGCTTCATTCATCTTGTAGGCCGCTTCTAAAAAACTGTATTTTTTTTCTATTATTACTATATAATCTTTGTCCATCTGGAAGTTTTCAAGATCTCGGAATAGGATTGTTTCCCCTATCCCAAGACCTAATCCTCCTGGAGTCGAAGGATTATGTCCGATCATAGTAGATTCTGTAATTATTGTCTCTGTTATAGTCTCCATAGAAACGTCCCCTATAACAGGAGTAGCCTCATTTATCCTTATTAGGGATAAATCCCCCCTTTCAAGGCCTGCTTTTTTTAAAGCCTCATTTATGGCTCTTTTTATTCCTAGGACATTCTCCTTGGTTCCTTTTAAACCAGTGGTCTCATGTAAACCACTAGACAAAAATTCATAATTATTATTTTCCACCTTGGCTAAAGCTACTTCTGTTGTAGCATTTCCAATATCTACTCCTACTACGACTTTCATAATCCACCACAACCCTTTCTAGTCTTTTCTAAGCTGACCTCTTTTTTCGTAAACTTCTGCTGCCTCTTTTACAAAGGCAGAGATTACAACTGCAGAATATTTCTTTTCAAGTTCATCTGCTATTTGAAATAGTTCTTCCTTTGATGATCTCAAAGGTCTCAACGCATTATATATCTCAAGTATTTTATCGTCTGGAATGAAAACCATCTCACTGGCTCTCTCAAAGTTTTTAGTTACAGTGGGTCTGTTACCTTTTTTTGCGATCTCCCCCTGAAGCTTAAGAGTTTCCGGAGAGATTCTTATATCCTCAGGTTTTATATTTCCGTTCATTACACTTTCTAACGTTATGTCATCTAAAGTTTTACCTGTAGATGTTTTTAGCCACTCTTTTCTCTTCTCTCCCAGCGGATAGTCGGAAACTGGATTTATATTTTTAGTATCCATATCAATAATTCCTCCAAATTAAAATTCGTACTTTATTTCTAGTGGTTTACCATTTTCAACAACATGTTTTGTCTCTTTTATATGCAGTAATGCTGCTTTTGCCTGATATTTAGGTCTTGCCATCTGATCACTGGCTACAGGTACTGGATTTGGAGATTCTCCCTTTGCATATTTTGCAGCATTTTTACCTATTAATCTGAATATTTCAGGTGTCAAAAGTGGCGCCTGAGGAAAAAGCTCCAAGTTGTTCAAAGGAAGAAGATCCTTTTGGTGGATTACTGTCGTCCCCTTCGACTGGATACCTATACCTATCCCAGAACCACTTAGCTTTGCAGCATCAAGTGCCATAAAGCAAACATCTGAAGTTCTCGTTACCCTTACGATTCTAGCCTTTATTCCCTCTTCCTCTATACCTGCAATGAGCTCAGTCAAGACCTCATCATGAGAAACACCAGTTATCGTCTTGTTCTGAAATTTTTTAAAAGCCGGAGCCAGCCCTATAACTACCTCTTCAGATCTAGTTCCTTTTTTGGCTTCTCCTACCTCTTCAATATTTACAGATGGTACAAATTTATTTTTCATAATAGTCAACTCTCCTATTCTATACTTTCTGGTCTTATAGCCGTTGGGATGTTCTTGATCTCTTCCCATCTTTCGTCGCTAATTCTATATCCACTTCCAGGTCCCATGTAATCATTTTTATCATTTATAGCACTCATTATTTTGAAGCCTTTACCTAAAATAGCCGAAGTTTGAAGGTAGTCTCCGGAAACTCTTTGCTTTAGCATACCCAAAACATGCTCCGCAACATCGTCAAATCCACTTCTGCTAAGTCCTTTAACAAGGTCCACACCTGTTATTCCTGATTTCAAAAGCTCTTCTGCTGCCTTTAAATCCTCAACTACGTTTCTTTGTGGCATATCAGCACTTCCATGGGCATATGTTGCTGCTTCTACCTCTTCATCTGTGATTTCTGGGAGGTTAAGCTCTTTAAACAATCCTTGAATTGCTCTAGCAGCCTTGTTTCTTACCTTGATAACTTCATCTTCAGACACAGGTCTCAGACCACCGTCTACCTTGAGATCTCTCTGAAGTACGTTATAGTCATCAAAATCTTCTGCATCGAAGTTTGATCCTGCAAACATGTTGTCGCAATTTGGTACTGCACTGTATCCAGAGAATATAAAGTCAGTTCCTGGAAGCATCTGCATAAGAGTTCTTGCTGTTCTTCTGTACTCTGAATGAGAGAATGTCTGGTCATTTGCAGAAGCACACTCTAGGTCCAAGGCCATAGCTATAAGATTCTCAGCCAGTACCGCTCTTATTCCTCCAGGTAGAGATCCAGGCATTCCGATACAGCTTACAGCACCGTTTTGAAGTCCTTGTACCCCTGCTCCTCTTGTTATGTAAATACATCTAGCCTCAAGGTAAAGCATTGATTTCCCTTCTGCATTCCCCATGAGAGCTTCTGATCCTGTTCCAGATGTAAATCTCATCTTTAGACCTCTTGACGCGTAGGCTGAAGCTAGGAAAGCTTTTGACCAAGGAGTATCATCTCCATCTTTAAATACTTGCTCTGTTCCGTATACAGACACAGTCTCTGCATAACTTGTGAATCCCTTCATTCCAAGTTCTAATTCTGTGGCTTCCTCTACTGAACATTGAGTAAGGATTCCACCCCTTCCCACTTGAGAACCTACAAATATTGAGATGGCATTAAATGGAGCATATCTAACTATTCCGATTGTAGTCTCTTGTTCATCGAAACCTCTTACCGCTGCCTCTGCAGCATCTGCCGCTATAAGTACAGGATTGTCTCTTAGGTTAGTTACATGGCACTGATTAGACGGAGTCTTTCTAGCTCTCATCTTTTGCACAGCCATCATCATCTCTACCACATTCATATGGGACATTACTTCGATTATCTTTGCCGGTGTTATCCCTGTAGTTATCTCTAGCACTTCATCTCTTGCGACATTGATATCCACCATTTTTTTTGCAATTTCCAAAGAAGATAGTGTCATTGACTTTTCAGCATTTTCCAGATTAATTGCATAGTCTGCTATAAATCTGTCGATCATGTCAAAATCTTCTCTTTTCTTACCGTCTAATTCTGTTATAAGCCCGTTCTCTATTTTCAAGCTAGGTTTAGGATCATTGGGGCTTTCCATTGCGATTAGGCCTTCATCTATCCATTCGCTTATAAATCCATCTTTGTTTACAGGACGTTCTCTTAATACCTCAAATCTTTTTGATCTCACTTATTACTCACCCCAAATTATAAAATTTCTAAAGCTGCTCTAGCTATAATCATATCTTCTTCAACTGTTCCTCCGCTGACTCCTATAGCACCGATTACCTCTCCTTCAAATACTACCGGGAATCCTCCACCAAAAGAAATAATTCTTGCATCATTTGTAAGATTTAGTCCATAGAGGCTCTCTCCAGGTTGAACAACTTTGCTAATTTCGTGAGTCCCACTTTTCAATGCCCATGACGTGAAGGCTTTGTTGTTTGCGATATCCACACTTGTTACAAAAGCTTTGTCCATTCTTTCTGTGTAGAGAAGGTTGCCTCCTGCATCTACTACTGAAAAGACAACTGGTACATTGATTTCTTCAGCTTTTTTAATAGCTTTTTCTCCCATAATTTTAGCAGTCTTCAATGTGATTTGTTTCACAGTTACGACATCAATCATTTCATTCCCTCCCAAATTTTTAATTAAATCTGATACAAGATTCTTTTTCAAGATTCTGTCAATCCAACTCTTGTTTAAGAACATATATCACAGTATCAGTTTAATCTGTTCTTTAAAAGGTAGAATCTCATCTAAAAATGGTACTTTTTGATTCATTAGTAGATTGTTTTATTTTTCTTTTCAAATAATTCCCTATATTTTTTTGGCGTTACCCCCACATGTTTTTTAAACATTTTGGTGAAATAGCTGGTATCTTCTATCCCGATAGAATAACCTATGTTGTAGATAGTATTATTAGTCGACTTTAAGAGATACTCTGCCTTTTCTATTTTTTTCCCGTTCAAATACTCCTTAAAATTCTTCCCCACCTCTTTTTTGAAGACCTTACTAAAATGAGAGACGCTCAAGTTGCAAAGAGAAGCAGCTTTTTCTAGGCTTATATTTTTATCTAGATTGTTTTTTACATGGTTTATAGCAGGCCCTACCGGTGATATGGAAAGCTCCACATTTTCCAGGTTATTATCGATTTTATGATCATGCCATTTTTTAGATTTTATATTTTCAACGATATAAAAACTGGAATAATAGACAATATTTGCAATACTGTTTAATTCTTCATGGGAGAATTTTTGAAGCTTCTCATAGGCATCTCTCACACTCTTATCTTTCAGGCTGTCTCCTATACCTTTCCCCATATTTTTATCCAAAATTCTCTCGACTCCGTAACTTTCATTGGACAGAAGTATCGCCTGACCTATGAGTACAGCCCCTAGATACTCTCCGTTTAGCACAAGGGGGATAGCCATATCAACAAGGCCCGAATGGCACCTGTATATATAAGGTGAAGAGGTACAAAAAGATCTGTTTAAAGCTTTTACGTCACATTTTTCACATAACTTTTTTAATTTGTCGTTCTTTCTGAATATAGAACAAAACTCAGAATAGTTTTGCTTTTTGGTAACATAGTGTCCCTCCTTGTCCACTATAACTATGGCCAGTTTTGTCACATCTGCTATCTCCTGCTGGATTTTTTCTAACTCCTGTTTAAATTTATAAAGCATTTTCATCCTCCTAAAATTTAAATCATATGTAAAATCTACTTCTTTGCTTATAATAAAATATTCTAGCACAATTATTGTATTAAATGACATTTTTCACATAAAAAAATGGTTTTTTCCCTTTTTTGAATATTTTTTCACCTTGTTTAAAATGTTTCTGATTGATATATTTTCATTATGAACAAGTGAAATTGTGTCGTTTTTATACACATAAATTAAAATTAGATGGAGGTAAAAGATGAGATATTATGATTATTTGATGCCAAGTGTTAACTTTTTCGGACCTGGATGCCTAGAAGTTATAGGGGAGAGAGCCAAGATTTTAAACGGAACCAAGGCTTTAGTAGTAACTGACAAGTTCCTAAGTTCACTAGAAGGTGGAGCAGTAGAAAAAACTTTAGAATACCTAAAAGCAGCCGGTGTAGATGCAGTTGTTTTTGACAATGTCGAGCCAAACCCTAAAGATACAAACGTATACGAAGGAGTTAAAGTTTTCAAAGAAAATAATTGTGATATGATCATCACAGTTGGTGGAGGGTCTCCTCACGACTGCGGTAAGGGAATAGGTATCGCGGCTACACACGAGGGAGATATCTGCGACTATGCAGGAATCGAGACTCTTACTAATGCACTTCCTCCTATTATCGCTGTAAATACCACTGCAGGTACAGCATCTGAAGTCACAAGACACGCCGTTATCACAAACACTAAAACAAAGGTTAAGTTTGTAATCGTAAGCTGGAGAAACCTTCCTCAGGTATCAATAAACGACCCGCTTCTTATGGTAGGTAAGCCTGCTGGACTTACAGCAGCTACTGGAATGGACGCTCTTACTCATGCTGTAGAAGCTTACATCTCAAAAGATGCAAACCCTGTAACTGATGCTGCTGCCATACAGGCTATAAAGCTTATCGCTCAAAACTTGAGACTAGCCGTAGCAAACGGGGAAAACCTAAAAGCAAGAGAAAACATGGCATATGCTTCTGTACTTGCTGGAATGGCTTTCAACAACGGAAACCTAGGTTATGTCCACGCCATGGCTCACCAGCTAGGAGGACTTTATGACATGCCTCACGGTATAGCAAATGCTATGCTTTTACCACATGTATGCAAGTACAACATGATCTCAAACCTTGATAAATTCGCTGATATAGCTGAGTTTATGGGAGAAAATGTAGACGGTCTTTCTAAGTCTGAAGCAGCTGAAAAGGCAATTAGTGCAATGTTTAGACTTTCAGCAGACCTCGGTATCCCTACAAGTCTCGAGGAAGCCGGAATCAAAGAAGAAGATATAAAATTAATGGCTGAAAACGCTCTTAAAGACGGAAATGCATTCAGTAACCCTAGAAAAGGTAGTGAAAAAGATGTAGAGGATATCTTTAAAGCAGCAATGTAATAAAAAACTATAACCTTTAGTTCTCTTTACAGTCGGGTCAATAGCTAGATAAAATCTGCTATTGACCTTTTTTCATAACTTTAGGCTATAGGATATTTAAACTGGAGGTGTTATGAATTTTATCTATCTATCTCTAATATCAGTTGGCCTGGCTATGGATACATTCTCCATCTCTTTGACCAAGGGGCTCATAATAGAAAAATGGGAGTCAAAGGATGTTTTTAAGACTATTATTATACTGGGATCCTTTCAGGTTCTAATGTCTCTAATAGGTTTTAAGGCTGGAAGGCTTTTCTTTTCCCAGGTAAATAATTTTAGCAATTTTATTGTTTTTTCAGTTTTGCTTTTTTTAGGATGGAAAATGATACTTGATGCTTGGAAGGAATTTAAAAATAAAAAAAAATCAGAGACAGAGCCGAAATTTAACCTTATCTTTACAGGACTGGCGACAAGTATAGATACCTTAGTTGTAGGGTCATCCTTTTCATTAATGGAAAATTTTAATATTTTTTCTTTCTTGGGAATGGTGGGGACGATAACCTCTATAGCCTCCTTGGTTGGAATTTATCTGGGCTACAAAACCTCCTCTTATGTGAATTACCAGAGTAATTTTATAGGGGGGTGTATCCTCGTGTTTATAAGTTTAAAAATACTTTTTAAAACCCTATTGTTTAGTTGATCTCTGACTAAACAACGGGGGTTTTTATATTATTATTTTTCCCTTTCCCTTCATAACTATTCATTGACTTGTTCCTATTCTTTTAAAAATCTATATTCAAATTCTGTGTATTTCCATTTAAATAGATGTAATAAAAATTAAATATTTAGAATAATCCAATTATAAAATTAAAAAAAATTTATTAAAAGAATTTTATTATATATATGTATATAGAGTGTATAAAAATTTCATATATCCAAAAGGAGGTATATTTTGAGGTTTTCTATTTTTAATTATCTATAAAAATAATCACACTTCTGAATTTAAAAATATAGTATAATTTATATGGGTGATTATTATGAAAATTCTTAATCCAGAACTGTTAGAAAAATACATTGCAGTCGAAAAAGATTCTAAAATAAAAATTAAGTTGCTATGTTTAAATACTATTTGTAATGGAATGAAAGTCGTAGATGCTGCTGATACTTTTAAAGTCCCAAGACGAACCATCTATGATTGGTATCATGGTGATAGTATAAAAGGTGGACAATCTACTTTCGTTTGATATGATAAATATTAAATAGAAAATAGGAGGTCTGCATGGCAGGGGAAAAGCATAGTAATGAAATTAAAGAAATGATGGTTAGGCTTTACAACGGGGGTAAAGGTAAGAAGGTTAAGGACTTAGCAATAGAATATGGTATAGCAGAATCAACAGTTAGGTATTGGGTTGTAGACAAACCTAAAAAAGAGAATAAAAATAAGACTAAAGAGTCCTCGAATCCAGAAATTGAAGAAATGAAAAAAGAGATTGCGAAGCTTAAAGAAGAGAATGATATATTAAAAAAGGCTATGACCATATTCGCCAAAAACTAAGTAAAGATAAGTGCCAGACACTGATCACCACTCTTTCTAAAATACACCCTATTTGCAAGTTAACCAAAATTCTAAAGATTCCTAAAAGTACATACTACTATAGAATATCAAGCACAGAAAATCCTAACAAACTTAAGAGGGAAGAGATATGGTGCTGGAAAGCTTGAAAATGGCATGCATAAAGAGAAAAGATATTAAGGGTGCCATTATCCATACGGACAGAGGCAGCCAATATACTTCAAATGCATTTAAAGACACAGTAAAATCTGAGGGGATGAGATTATCCTACTCAAGAAAAGGAAATCCCTACGATAATGCTTGTATAGAGTCTTTTCACTCGGTTTTAAAAAAGGAGCTTATCCACCATAAAGTGTATGAAGATTTTGAAGAAGCAATGACTGATATTATTGAGTATATAGAAAATTGGTACAACAATAGGAGAATCCAGAAGAAATTAGGATGGAAGTCTCCTATAGAGTACCTAAAAGCAGCATAAAAAACGAAAAAAAATTGTCCAATAACTTGACGTAATACCAAGAGATTTAAGCCTATGCAATTCACATTCACAGCTTTTAATAGAACCATAGTGGAATGTAAAGTATTAAAATTCCTCTATATTGGAGTTATGTCAATATAGTAGTCAACCTAGCACCAACTTTTTCTTTAATTCTTCAAATTTAACAGGAGAGACATTCCTCAAGAAACTGTGTCTCCTCTTTTTATTATAAACTTCCATTTGTAAAAAACATTTAAAAAAGGTGTGTAAAGGCTAAAATCCTTTTTCAAATAATTTTAAGTTAACAAAAATATTTACCACATTTAATTTTTATTTTCTTCGCAGTTCTCTTTTTCTAAAATCATTTCTTTAGTTAATGTCTTAATCATAAATATATGACTAGTTACTGCAGTCGCTATGAAAATTAACAAAATTCTAGTTTTGAAATTTGAAACAAAAAAGAATGCTGAAGATAAAATTGTACACCATAAAAAAACTATTGATATTGCCTTTGATTTTAGAGAGATAGCTCTAAATTTTATATAGTTTTCGATATAACTCCCAAACACTTTATGATTGATTATCCATGTATATATTTTTTTTGAGCTTTTCATAAAACATCCGGCCGAAAGTAATAGAAACGGAGTTGTTGGAAGCAGTGGTAGTATTATTCCCAATATGCCTAAAAATAAAGATATAAACCCTCCAATAATTAGCAAATATTTTTTCATAGTTATACTCCTTATTCATAAAATTCTGAATAAAAAAATAGAATCAGATAAATAAAAAATCATAACCCCTTAGAATTCTAAGGGGTTATTTTTATTTTAACTTATAATATCCAATTTTTGACCTGCCATATATATTTTTTATATAATGTCAAACCGATCAGCATTCATTATTTTAGTCCACGCAGCAACAAAATCATCAATGAATTTTTCCTTTGAATCATCTGATGCATAAACTTCCGCAAATGCTCTAAGTTGAGAATTTGAACCAAATATCAGATCAACACGTGTAGCTGTCCATTTTAAATCTCCTGTTTTCAGGTCACGTCCTTCAAATATCTCTTTGTCATTTTCAGTTGGTTTCCACACAGTATCCATACTTAATAAATTAACAAAAAAATCATTTGTAAGAGTTCCAGGGTTATCAGTAAAGACACCATATTTTGATTCTCCGTAGTTACTATTTAAAACCCTCATACCACCAACTAATACTGTCATTTCAGGAGCTGTAAGAGTTAACAGCTGAGCTCTATCTAACAGTAACTCTTCTGCACAAACTGAATATTTCTTCTTTTGATAATTACGGAAACCGTCAGCTGCAGGTTCTAGTACAGCAAATGAGTCTATATCAGTTTGTTCCGGCAACGCATCTGTTCTTCCAGGAGTAAAAGGTACTGTTATTTCCACACCTGCATCTTTTGCTGCTTTTTCAATTCCTGCACTACCTGCAAGAACAATTAAATCTGCTAATGATATTTTTTTATTACCGGTTTGTGAACTATTAAATTTATTTTGAATTTCTTCAATAATTCCGATAGTTTTTTCCAATTTTTCAGGTTCATTAGATTGCCAGCCTTTTTGAGGTGCAAGTCTAATACGGGCTCCATTTGCCCCTCCACGTTTATCAGATCCTCTAAATGTTGATGCTGATAACCAAGCTATAGAAACCAACTGAGGAACAGAAAGTCCTGAATTTAACAATTGATCTTTTAACTCTCTTATATCATTTTCATTTACTAATTCATGATCTACTGCAGGCACAGGATCTTGCCATATTAACTCTTCTTGTGGGACTTCAGGTCCTAGATAACGCGAACGAGGACCCATGTCACGATGCGTTAACTTAAACCAAGCACGTGCAAAAGCATCTTCAAACTCTTGAGGGTTTTCTAAAAATCTTTTTGATATTTTATTATAAATGGGATCCATTCTAAGAGCTAAATCTGCAGTTGTCATCATTGGTTTGAATTTTTTAGATGAGTCATGAGCTCCGGGTACGGTCGCTGATTCAGGATCACTAGGCACCCATTGGTAAGCTCCTGCCGGACTCTTGACCAGATTCCAGTCATATTTAAAAAGTGTTTCTAAATAACTGTGATCCCATTTAGTGGGTGTGGGATTCCAAGCACCTTCAATACCGCTTGTAATAGTATCATCACCTTTTCCACTCCCAAAACTGCTTTTCCATCCAAGTCCCATCTCTTCAATAGGTGCTGCCTCCGGTTCAGGTCCAACCTTGGATGGATCACCGGCACCGTGACACTTTCCAAAGGTATGCCCTCCTGCTACAAGAGCAACCGTTTCTTCATCATTCATTGCCATTCGGGCAAATGTTTCCCTAATATCTTTTCCTGATGCTAAAGCATCCGGCTCTCCATTGGGTCCTTCAGGATTAACATAAATCAATCCCATTTGCACCGCTGCTAGGGGATTCTCTAACTCCCGGTTACCTGAGTACCGTTTATCACCAAGCCACTCACTTTCTGCTCCCCAGTATATATCCTCTTCCGGCTCCCATACATCTTCTCTTCCGCCTGCAAACCCAAAAGTTTTAAATCCCATTGATTCAAGTGCACAGTTTCCAGCAAGGATCATGAGATCAGCCCATGAAATATTTGCTCCATACTTCTTTTTAATCGGCCATAACAACCTTCTTGCTTTGTCAAGATTAGCATTGTCCGGCCAACTGTTCAGAGGTGCAAACCGTTGACTACCTGAACCGGCTCCCCCACGGCCATCCCCCATACGATATGTTCCGGCACTGTGCCAAGCCATTCTAATAAAAAACGGCCCATAGTGACCATAATCAGCCGGCCACCAGTCTTGTGAATCAGTCATCAATGCATAAAGATCCTCTTTAACTGCTTTTAAATCCAACTGTTTAAAATTCTCTCGATAATTAAACTCATTATCCATAGGGTTAACCATTTCAGAGTTTTGATGAAGAATTTTAAGGTTCAACTGATTTGGCCACCAATCTCGGTTCGATGTTCCACCCATTGAAGATCTCCCCATTTTACCTGTCACCGGACACTTACTATTTCCGCTCATAGCTTCCTCCTTTATTTTAAAATCATTTAATTTTATGGTTTCCCTTTAAATTTTAAAAGTTTGTAAAATAATATTCATGCCACTTACTATATTCTAGTTTAGAAAAATTCATCCTTTGCTTTTTGAGCTCTCTCTCAGTTCTCAGTATCATATATTCATTAACAGACTCATCATCACTTAAAAATTTCAGCAGTTCTTTAAAATGATTTTCATCAAAGCAGTGAAACATAGAGTAAATAGAATAATCCCAATTTTGATATGCTGTTCTTCTATAACAATGGCTAATATTTTTAGTATTTGCTAATTTTTCAGCAAACTCATCGAGTTTATCCTTGTGAACATTCCATAAAACAAGGGCGTTGTATTTATAGCCTAATTTTGTTTGAGACACTATGCCACCGATTTTTCTTATTAATCCACTTTCTTTATACTCTAACAATTTTTTCAAAAGTTTCTTTTCAGAAATATTGAACTCTTCAGATAAAGCATGAAACGGCCTGCTATTAATTGGGAGTGGTTTTTTTAATCTTTCAATAATTCTTATGTCTTCAGATTTTAATTCCATTTTACTATTTTCTTTTCTAACCTGAAGTTCCTCAAATTTAAATCCACTGAAATCACTGCTATTTGCATCAACTACAAAATTAAGTTTATATTTTTTTTCAGGTTTAAGCAGCATATAATCTTTCATTTTTGCCATCTTTAGAATTTTTTTTGTTGTTTCTTCAACTTCATAACTATTTGGTTCTAATATAGTAAACCACATATTGAAGTCATTCATCCTAAGGTAATTATGAGTAACCCCCGGATGGGAGTTAATAATCTCAGCCACACTTTCTATCTCCTCAAATGGAACTTTTACTGCAACCAAAAGACCATTAAATTTTAAATATGAACTATCTATACTGGCACCAATATACCTAAGAACTTTTTCATCTTTTAGCTTTCTCAATCTTGATAGAGTTTCCTCTTCGCTTATCCCTAAAACAGTTCCAATTTTTCTATAAGGAGTTTCGGTAATTTCAAAACATGTCTGAGCAATATTTAAAAGTTTTTTATCAATATTATCCAATCACAATCAGCCCCTTTCAGGAATATATATGCACATAGGTTCTGCTTCAAGGTAATCATTTCTTAAAGATAAAGCTCTTGCTCTGCATCCTCCACAGTTATATATATATTCACATTTCCCGCATTTTCCCTTATATAAGTCATAGTTTCTAAGCTTATTAAACAACTCTGATTCTTGCCATATTACAGTAAAATTATAACTGTTTTTTCTTAAATCACCTGCTTCTTCCTCCATAAAGCCACATATCTGGACTTTTCCAGTATGAGAAATAAAGTAGAAACTCTTTCCACCTAAACAGCCTTTTGATAATGGACTTTTCAGTTCACTTACTTTTTCATTTTGTAATATTATTCTGTTAAACATCGGAGCACATGTAGGATGAAAAAACATCCCGCTCTCTTTTTTCTTTTTATATATCCAATTTAAAACCTCTTCATATTGATCAGGCGAAATTTCTTGTTCTTTCATACTTTTTCCCCTTCCTACAGGGACTAGAAGAAAAGGATGAAAAGCTTTCGCTCCTAAATCAACAGCTAATTTATGAATATCGCTCAATTCTGAGATGTTATTTTTATGAACGGTGGTATTAATTTGGAAATCCAACCCATTTTCTTTAGCACATTTCGCTGCTTTTACAACTCTATCAAATGCACCTTTTTTACCTCTCAACTTGTCGTGAGTATCTGAATTAGCCCCATCAATGCTCAAGCTTATAGTTTTAATTCCGGATTTTTTAATTTTATCAACAGAATCTATATCGAGCATATAACCACAAGGGGCCATAACCATTTTAAGTCCCAACATATTTCCATAAGCTGCTATCTCATAAATATCTTCTCTGAGCATTGGTTCTCCACCAGTTAATATAACAATAGGTTTATTGAGAGTAGATATATTCTCAAGTATTTTACATATCTCTTTAAAACTTAATTCATCATCAAATTTTTCTTTAGAGGCTCCTGCTCTACAATGACTACAATTCAAGTAGCAAGAACGTGTTACTTCAAAGGCTATTATTCTGGGAAGATACTCTGGCCTTTCTGCATTATTCTCCATATGCAATCTCCTTATCTGTCAAATAGCATGCGGGATCTTCACCCCAAATGTCACCATTCTTTACTGACGCTCTAACTCTAAAGTTTCCATTACATACATTAAGCCATTTACACTTAGAACATCTTCCTTTTAAATATTGTTTTCGATTTCTTAATTTTTTCATTCGTGGTTCTGTTTCATCTTTCCATATTTCACTAAAAGATTTTTTCTTTATATTCCCAAAGGAATAATCTCTCCAAAATTGATCTGCATAAACTTCTCCATCCCAGGATACACAACCAATTTTTATTCCAGAATTATTTCCTCCATTTAATTTTAAAAGTTCAAAAACTTTATCCGCTTTTGCTTGATTTTCTTCTTTCATTCTTAGATATAGATATACACCGTCAGCATGATTATCAACAGTTAGTACTTCTGTTTTTAGATTATTATCATGCAATTCTTTGGTTTTATTTATTATTGTATCCACAACTATTCTTGTTTCATTATGAGTTAAATCTTCATCAATAATATCTTTTCCTTTTCCTGAATAAACTAAATGATAGAAGCAGATTCTAGGGATTTTTTTTCTAGCAACCAAATCAAACATTTCAGGTATTTCCTTTGAATTTTTGTTGGTTATTGTAAATCTAAAACCTACCTTAATCCCCAACTCTAAACAATTATCAACACCCTGCATAGCTAGATCAAATGCATTTTCATTATTCCTAAATTCATTGTGCGTTGCTCTTAAGCCATCCATACTAATCCCTACATAAGACACACCTATATTTTTTATCTTTTCAGCAACTTCCTTTGTTATCAAAGTCCCGTTTGTAGAGATAACAACTCTCATATTCAACTTTTTTGCATACTCCATCAACTCAAAAATATCACTTCTATATAGCGGCTCTCCTCCTGAAAATAAAACAACAGGAACTCCATAGGTTGAAAGATCTTCTAGAAGCGCTTTACCTTCTTCTGTAGACAATTCATTAAAATCAGTTTTTTTATTTGATTCTGAGTAACAGTGAATACAATTTAAATTACATTGTTTAGTAACATTCCAGACTACAACGGGTTTTTTATCTTTTGAAAATTGCAATAGCTTAGAAGGAGTTGACTTATTAGAATGATATCTTAATACATCAGACGGTTCTATTTGATCACAATATAACTTTGATATCCCAATCATAATTAATTCCTTTCTGTTTCTGTAATATTTAACATCTACCAAAAGAAGGGCTATTTCCTTTCAATTATTAATGGAAATATAGAATTATCCTCCGAAAGAGGTTTTAATGTGATCTCCTGTCATTTTCATCATCTTCTTCAATATAGCCGTTTCTCACAAGTTTTTTTAAAGTCTTGGCAACAGTTGTCTTATCTCCCACCATTTTTTAGCCAGAGATTCTGATTGATTCCTCTATTTTTATATACCTCTATCACTATTGAAAACTGACCATTTCCCAATTGGTAATCATTCAGATGAAAATCTAGAAATTTTATTATATTTTAGATGAGTAGTCAACTAATTCCCTTTTTTAAAAAAGCTTGTTTTTTTAGTACAAAGTTGATAAAATTGTGGGACACTTTAAACACCAATAGGGGAAGTCGTTTAAAATAATATTCACGTTAATTCATAAAGGGGGAAATTATGTCTGAAAAATTAATTAGTCACGGAACAGCTGAGGTATGCGATCTTTACTGGAAGGATATCCAGGTATTCCAGCCTATGCTTTTCAAATCCTACGGAGGCAAGATCCGTTGTAGCGGGGAGGTTGTGACAGTCTCCTTAGATGAGGACAACTCTACATTGAAAACATTACTTCAGAGCCCGGGAAATGGCCGTATTGCAGTAGCAAAGGTCAAAGGGAATTTTTGTGCCGTAGTGGGAGACAACCTTTGCAAGTTCGCCATAGACAATGGATGGGGCGGAATAATTATAGAGGGTTTTGTTAGGGATACCCATATGCTGAAAACTATGCCAATGGTCGTATTAGCACTAGGAACTTATCCTCTCAGGAGCAGTAAAAAATCAGAAGGGACAGTGGGAGAAACACTAGATATAGCAGGAGTCAAAGTTGCCCATACCTCATATATCTACATAGATGAAGACGGGATTGTCCTTTCAAAAGAAAAATTTTCTGATATTAATTTTGTAAAATAGTTTACAGATAACTTTTGATTAAAAAATCAGTCTATACCTGGAAATAATTCGGTACAGACTGATTTTATTTTACACTCCATAAAGCCAGTGGATATAATCATTTCCTGCCTTTGTTTTAAAGTATTTCTCTTTAATGGAGGCGGCAGTTTCTGAGTTCATATTATCCTCATATATATTTACAAGGACATCTGCCCCTATAAATATCTCAAAATGAAATTCGTCTATCTTATCATAGCTACGATGATTTCCTATAATAATATTTTAAAAAGATCTTCTACGTTATCAGCCTGAAAATCGGGAGATGCCGTATCTATCTCTCCTGGGTCTGCAAAACCGTATTTTACTCCTATAGAGGAGATGCCATTTTCTCTGGCACCATCTATATCAAACTTTCTGTCCCCCACCATAACAATTTTTTCCTTTGGAATCTCCGAAAACCTTTTCAGTGTCTCAGTTATTATCTGATTTTTATGGGAAAAACTATTGTCTAAGCTGCTTCCTATTATCTCATCAAAATACTGACTCAGAAGAAAATGATCCAGTATATTTTCAGAAAAATGCTGGGGTTTGGACGTTGCCACTGCAAGTCTTATCCCTGCATTTTTAAGTGCAGACAAAAGAGTGTTTATATTGTGAAAGGGAACATTTTCATAGAGCCCCTTCTCTGAATATCTCTCCCTGAAAAGTTTTACAGCCTTTTCTGAATCACTCTTAGAAAATTTATAATAATCCATAAAAGAATCCATAAGCGGCGGCCCTATAAAATGTTCTAGTTCTTGTAATGGGGGAGCTTTTAAACCCATCTCACTGAGGGCGTGGCTAATGGACCTTGTGATCCCCTCTCTCGAATCAGTAAGAGTCCCGTCTAGATCAAAAATAACCAGGTCAAATTTTTTCATATATTCTCCTTCTTTTCTGAAAGTATGATCAAATAATTAAATCAGAGTCAATTATCTATAAGATTAGTACCTAATAAAAAACAACCCTTTTTAAGGGGCTGTTAATCAACATCCTATAAACTGATTTGTTTCTTTGCAATAATGATAACCGATCTCTTTTATTTTGTCAGTGAGATCACTCTCTTTTAAATTATAATACCTAAGCAGATCTTCGAGATTCTCAAACTCATCTCTTAGTTTCATATTTACAATACTTAAAAGAAGATTTGGGTCCATTGACTTCATATTTTTGATTTCCATAAATATTTCCTCCTCTTTGTATCATGCTATATATTTCAATTATAACTTGATAATTGCATAAACTCAAGAAACTACAAAAAAAGGAGATTTTTTTATGACTATTTTGATAATATCTTTTTTATATCTTTCATAGCATCTAGTATTTTTATTGTCGGCCTCGAAAGAGTACTTTCATCTATCAGATATATCTCCCCTGTTTTTACAGCCTTTATAGATGCATAACCAGGTGTTTTCTTTATGTCGTCCCGGCTTCTAGAGTTCATTTTACCCTTCTGTACCAGATAGGTATCTATAGATGAACCTTGGGATATTAGGTACTCCATATTTACAGGAGTGAGAGTAGATGTTCCCTTTCTTAGGGGTTCATCATTGCCGGTGACAATATCTCCCCCGGCCTTTTCTATTATAAAATGTGCTATGGATTCTTTTGATGCCGTATAGAGCCCATTTTGCATTCTTGCTTCAAAAAAAACTTTTTTTCTTTTCCCACTCTTAGCCCCTATACTTTCAAGGCCCTTACGGTATCTTGCCACGTACTCCCTGCCGGCTTTTTCCCTCCCTATGAGATTACCTATATCTATCCAGTATCTTTCCAAATCATTATAATTAACAGGCTGGAGTGACACCACCGTGACACCCATATCCTCTAGCCGTTTAAATAAATTTTTGTTTTTATCTCTGTACATCGGTCTTATGATTACAAGATCAGGCCTCACAGAAAGATACTTCTCCAGAGAATCATTGTATGAAAAGTTTTTTATCCCTTGTGTCCTTTCTGATACCCCTTTTTCTTTCACGGTCCCCACTAGCTTGCTCTTACCTCCTATGTCTAGGATGACCTCTGTGTGGGCAGGATAGACCGATATTATCCTCTCATAACTTTTAGCAAGTTTTCTGGGTTTGTCTCCCTCCATGACCTCATATGCAAAAATATTTATTGTGATAAACATCCATATGAGCATTACTTTAAATTTCATAATCAACCCCCTACATATATGGGATAACAAATTTTTTATTGTCACTCTCCATCATTTTACTATTTATATTGAAGACGTACTTGATGTTTTCCGGTGTGAGAGTATGCTCTGTTTCTCCACTTTTTACTACCTTGCCGTCCTTCAAAAAGATAATCTCATCACAGTAAAGAGAGGCAAGGGTAAAATCATGAAAAACAGAGATCACTGTTAGGTTTTTCTCCTCCACCCTGTCTCTCACTTTTTTTAATAGGGAGTGTGCGTAGTAGGGATCCAAATTAGACGTAGATTCATCTAGGAAAAGTATAGGGGTTTCTTGTATTAATGCTTTCCCAAAAATAGCCCTTTGTCTCTCACCGCCACTCAAGTCTGTTATTTTCTTATCAATTATATTTTCAAGTTCTAGTTCTTTTATCACTTCATCTATTATTTTTCTGTCCTCTTTTCCCAGAAGGCTGAATTTTTTCTTGTGAGGGTATCTCCCCATCTCAAGAATCTCCTCTACACTAAATGAAAATGAAGTGTTAAAATTTTGAGGAACCAGGGCCAAAAGTTTTGCCAGGTCTCTTTTACTGTATTTTTTCAAGTCCTTTTCCATGACCTCTATACTTCCCTCATAATCTGCGATCACCCCGCATATTATATCCATAAGAGTGGTTTTACCGCTTCCATTGGGGCCCAATATACCGTAAAAACAACCTTTCTTTATATCTAACTCCACGCCCTTTATTATCTCTTTTCCAGGTACAGAATATCTTATATTTTTAGCTTTTATCATCTAAAGTCTACCTCCCGATAGCCTCTTTCTAAATATAAAGGCAAAGAATGGTGCACCTAAAAGAGAGGTCATTATTCCTATGGGAATCTCGTTTGGCAGTACAGCCCTTACAAGATTGTCTGCAGCAGACAATATTATAGCACCCCAGAGAGCGCATATGAATATCAGCTTTTTATTGTCAGTCCCTACCAGAAACCTCATGAGATGCGGCACTATGAGTCCTACAAACCCTATTATCCCACAGACAGATACAGAGACTGCCGATATTACAGAGGCAGTTACAAGAAGTATCTTTCTGACTCTAGAAGTATCCACTCCCATGGAAAGGGCGTTTTTTTCTCCTAGAGAGAGTATATTCATCTCCTCTCCGTAATATATAAAGACAATAAACCCTAGCAAAGTTACTATTCCCATAATAAGGGCTTCACTCCATGTTTTAGAGGAGAAGCTTCCCATAAGCCAGAAAACAATTGAAGCCACTTCATCTCCGGCTACATACTTTGTAAATGTCAGACCGGCAGAAAAAAATGCACCTATGATCACTCCAGACAGTATCAATGACACAGAATTTATTTTCCCTCCGAAGGTGGCCATTTTCAGCACCATGCCAAGACTTATAACGGCAAAAACAAAGGCCATGAGCTGTACGGTAAAACCTCCTAGAAAACTCAGTTTCAATATTATAGCCAGTGCCGCACCAAAAGAAGCCCCTGCTGATATACCTAGGGTATAGGGGTCTGCCAGTGGATTCAAGAGCACTCCCTGAAACACCAAACCGCTCAGACTAAGTGCTGCCCCTGCAATCATAGAAACTATTATTCGAGGAAGCCTAACCTCCCTCACTATAACCCATTCTGTCATTCCTACTTTTTCAGGGTCTAGATTAAATATTATTTCAAAAACATCTTTTACAGGAATCTTGATATATCCCATCCCTGCGTAGATCAAAAGAGTTATGGAGAAAATGGCTAATCCAGAGATAAGCCACGTTCTGAATCTTCTTTTTTCCATTTCAAACACCACTTCCTATAGAGCTTTTACACATTATATCACAACACTATGGCTATTTACAGTACTCTTCCTAGACCTATTGTGATTTTATATGCTTTTAAGTATCTCATTTTTTTTATTTTTCATGTTTTCCTCTTTAGAATTCAAGGCCCTTTTGATGTGCCCGGCAAATATTTCATGTATCTCGGACATCTCTCCCATTCCCCTCATAACAACTTCCACTGAGAATCCCTCCTTTTCAAGGGTCTCTCTCCATTCTCCGCTTATATCCTCTGTAGCATGTGTCCCTGCTACTATCATAAAAGGAACAAGTGTTA